>VBPQ01000186.1 GCA_005877185.1 Nitrososphaerota archaeon | reverse complement strand
TGCTTAACGAACTGCACTGCAACGGTTCGGCTCGCGTTCGACGAAGAGAGCCGCAGGCTCCAGTTCCCGCTGAAATCTGCCGCCTGAAAGGTGTGCAGCAGGGCGACAACACCTGGGTCGAGAGTGGTACTCGAGGAGAAGTTCGGGGAAGAGAGAGAGGCGAGAAGCGATGAACCCAGGCGGGACGTCGCCCACAGCGCGTCCCCTACGGTGTAGACAGGCAAACCCTGACTCGCTGGCGACAGAGTCGATGGGCTGAGACCCAACATCACCTTCGAGATATCGAGCCGTTGCGGTGCGACTTGAGCCTGCGTCCGGCCCGGGGAGACGAAAAGCATCGTTAGAAGGATTAGGAAGAGGGCGGCGGTCTTACCTCGCACGGGTAAACCACCAGATAGCGGTCACCGTTAGCAGTGTTGGGGCAGCGAAGAGGAGGAAGGTGTCTCTCGTGAAGGTGACGAGCCCAGCGGTCCAGGCGAGACTCGTCAGGGTACCCATGAACGCGAGGAGCAGGACGGATGACGAATTGATGGTTGACCCGGGTTCTCGACCAGAGGCCACGTACACCATCAAGCCCAGGTAGAGCAGCGCGGCCGCAGCGACCGCGCCTTCGTTCGTCGCAAGAAGGTTTGCCGCGAGCTTCGTTCGACTACCCAACACGCCCACCAGCTGATTGAAGAACCCTCCGAGACCCTGACTCGTTCCCACCGTGCTCGAGACCTCCCACAGAAAGACGAAGGAGCCGAACTGACTGCTCGCGGAGGGAAGGACGGAGGAGAGGCTTCCGCCCCGGAGCGAGGTTCTCCCCAGCCAGTATGTGGTGTAGACCGGAAGGACGAGCATCGCCGCCAGAGGCCACGTCGTGAAGATGTACCCGAGGAGGGTGAGGAAGAATCTCTCGCCCAACCAGACGTAAAGCAGCGCAAGGACGGGGAGGAAGAGCATCTCGACCGCGAATATGTCGAAGGTCAAGGCGACACCCGCCCTCCTCAAGCTCGGAACTCCGAGGACGGCCAGCAACTTTGCGAGCTGCAGCGCAACCATCCCGGCTTCGAAGCCTGTCTGTGGGAGGTACCCATTCGAGACGCATCCCGCCAGGAATTCGAGGTAGGCGTACACAATCGCGCCGCAGACGGCGAGCACTGCGGTCCGCCTGGCCTTCTCCCAGTTCATCTCGCCAAAACCTCTGAGACGATTCTGACGACGCTCTCCGCCCCCGTGTAGACGATTGTCCTCCCCGTCGTCCTTCCCGGCGAAGTCCCGGAACCGCCCGGTATGAGAAAGGACGGCTTCCCTCTCGCAGCCTCGGAGACGGCTCTACGGCCGAGTTCTTCCGAGCCCGTCACCAAGAAGTCCGCTTCCGCCGTCACCTCGGGCAGATGGCTCGCGTCGATGCTCGTCCACATCTCCACGACGAGATTGGCCAGCTCGTCCGGGCTCGAGGCTCTTAGGCGGGCGACCCCACCCGAGGAAGACCGAAGAACCTCCACCTCCGTCCCTGCGCGAAGAAGAGTGACTCCGATTGCGGCGATGGCCTCGGTGGTCGAGTCCATCCATACTGCCCTACCTGAACCCCGTTCCACGGCCTCGAGCAGCCCTATCTTCACCGACCTGGGAATGTTCGCCTCTCGCACTCTGACAAGCAGCCGCTCGTCCGGCGTCCTGGCGGCAGCCCGCTTCCACAGTATCTCCTTCGTCTCCGCGAAGGGGTGGTATTCGTCGATGGCGTAGAGCTCCTGCGCAGCGCCCCTTCTCCCTGCGGGTTTCTCCCCCATCGTGACCGCCGGTATTACGACTCTCCGAGCGGGCGCGAGGAGGGCCAGCGGGAGGACATCGATCGTGAAGTCTTCGAACTCGGCCTCTCCGAACTCTCCGAAGACACCGAGCGGATCGTTGAGCTCATACTTCACGCCGAGCCCGCGAAACCTCCCCGCGTAGCGCGGTACGGCCGTGACCTCGACCGCCGTCTGGCTCACAGCCCTGAAACTAACCTCCAAACCCTCAGGCATCCTCACCGTTTCCACCCGGAGCGACAGCCAACCCTTCCTCCTCCTCGCGCTCTTAACGTTCAGCGTCAGGACCGCTCTCTCCAGCTTGAAGACCCTCACTAAAATCCCAGGCTGCACGGAGAGGACGGCGACGTCTCCTCGCGATAGCCTTAGGGCAAGGACAGAGACCGCCGCAATCACGGAGAGGGCAAAGGAGAGCGCGAGGGTGATCTTCACATCCAGCAAGGCAGACGCAACGGTCGTAAGCGCGACAGCCTTCAGGTAGTCCCTCCCTCTTCTGGTGAGACCTAGCGTGGGGGTCTCACCCTGTCCATCACTTCACGGATCACGGTATCCACGTCCAGTCTCTGATCCCTGAGTGCCGAGGACTGGTCAAGCTTGATTCGATGCGTGAGAACGTAAGTGGAGAGCCTCTTGATATCATCGGGGATGACGTACTCCCTCCCCGAGAGGTATGCCGCCGCCCTCGCGGAGTGCACCAGGTGAATCATCGCCCTCGGGCTCGCTCCTAGGTCGATTCTCTGGTCCGTCCTCGTCTCGCTCGCTATCTTCGCCAGGTACTCGAGGATTTCGTCGGAGACCCTGACATCTTGGACCCCCTTAAGCATCGCTGTCAGCTCGTCCGAAGAGACGACCTGTTTCACAACCTCGAGGTCCATCTCGGAGAGGTTCCTCCGTATTATCGCGGACTCCACGCTCGCCGGGGGGTAGTCGAGCTTTAGCTTCACCATGAACCTGTCGAGCTGCCCCTCGGGGAGGGGGTAGACGCCCTGGAACTCCAGCGGATTTTCGGTGGCGATCACCATGAAGGGGGACTGCAGCTTCTCCGTGTACCCCTCGATTGTGACCTGCAACTCCTGCATCGATTCGAGGAGCGCGCTCTGCACCTTGGGAGGGGCTCGGTTTATTTCGTCGGCGAGGAGTATGTTTGTGAAGACGGGCCCCCTCCTGAACTCGAACTCCCGGCTCTTCATATTGAAGATGAAACCGCCCACAATGTCGAGTGGAAGCATATCCGGGGTGAACTGGACCCGCTTGAATGCCAGGCCCAGGCATTTCGAGAAGGCCTTCGCCAGCATCGTCTTGGAGACCCCGGGGACCCCCTCGATGAGGGTGTGCCCCCTCGCGAGAAGCGAGACGAGCAGGAGCTCCGTCTCCTCCTCTCTCCCGACCACAACCTTGCCTACTTCCTTCAGCACCCTAGTTCTAATGTCCGTCGACTCTCACACCTCTCGGAAGGATGGCCGCGAGCCTCAGCACCTCCTCCTGCACCTTCTCCGGAAGGGTCGCCCCGCCGTACCTGAACGCCTCGTACCTCTCCAGGGCAAGTTGAACACGACCCCAGTCGACCTTCAGACGAAGTCGTTCGGCGAGGGAGAGTGCCTCCCTGAGAGTGAAGCCCGCAGGCAGGTCGGGGAACGCCTTCTGAAGAGACTTCTCGAGCAACGCGAAGGCGAGGACGGGGTCCTCAATCCGAGGCTTCCCCGCTCTTCTCCACGTCAGGAACACTCCTATGATAAGAGAGAGATAAATGACTACGTCCAGCGGGATCAGAAGGTTCAGTGCAAGAAGGTCTTCAAGCGGCATACGTGAACACCCGGTACGAAGGCTTGTAGAACGCAATTCCTAGCTCCATCCCATCCGAGATTTTGACCGACTCCGTTGGTCGGAAGGTCAACCAGACGACCGAGCCTCGCTGGTCCAGGCTTAGGAGGGAAACACGAGTCTCTTGAGAAGATGACACAAACGCTACAAGAACCGGCGACCTCTTCACAATTATAGTCGAGTTCGAGAGAGTCGAGTTCGAAAGGGTCGCGGTCAGTGAATTCGGAAATGGGTACGGAGAACGCAGAGCCTCCAAGAAGAGGGCTGTACTTTTGTTGACGAGCTGAATTCCAGAGTCCGTAACCGCAGTTATCGTGTCCCATGGTGTTAGCCACCCCGATGAATCTCGGTCGACAGCCTCATAGAAGGTTATCGGGTGCTGTTGTCGGGTCGCGAGGACGTCGAGCTCAGTGACCTCTCCTGGGAGGATGTTCACGGCCGTCGAAAGCTGGAATCTCTTGTCATTTATTGCAACTGAATACGTGCCGGGATCCATTGGAAGCTCAAATGTCCCATTCGAGTTCGTACGGAAGGTGAGCGCGGCCAAGGCCATAGAGCTTGCCCCGCGAATTGAAATATTGACTCCAGAACCCCGAAAGGGGAAAATCTGCGAGGGGAAACTCTCGAATGGAGAGCTCTCCAAGGTCTTCACTACAATCCTCCCCCCACTGCCTACCTCAGTGTAGTTCCCCCCGAGGTCGATGAGTCTCCTTCCCGGTCCAATTGCGACTGGGCTATTGAGGGAGCTGACGGCGCCGCTCAACAGGAACGAAGAAACCACGAGGATGAGCAATAGCCCCACGCTTGTGAGACGTGTCGCCGCTGTCTTCAACTTCGACCGTTTTGTCCTCCTGAGCCGTAAAAGTCTTTGGATTCGAAGGTTCTGATTATTTTTCGGGGCATGGGTGCTTAAAGGCTTGGCCAGAATTCTCAGATGCTTTGCAGGCTGTGAAGGCAGTCAGGCAGAACTATCGTCCAACTGAGGAGATTCTCTCTCTTCT
>VBPQ01000065.1 GCA_005877185.1 Nitrososphaerota archaeon | reverse complement strand
CTCCAGTTCCCCGCAAAGTTCGTTGTGCTCGACGCGAAGAACGCCGAGATAATGCACCTGAACGGCAAGCTTCTCTCGATTCGCAGGGAATTCGACATCTACGACCCCTCCGGTAACCTGGTCGGCATCATGAAGAAGAAGCTGGTCAAACTGATCGGGAGCGAGTACTGGGTTGAAAAGAGTGGGGTCGATTACATGCGCATCTTCGGAAACTTCGTCGAGCACGACTACAGGATGGAAGTCGATAGGGTGCAGGTAGCGCAGGTTCATCGTAAGTGGGTCTCCATCAGAGACCAGTTCGGAGTGTCGATCACGGGTAACGTAGACCCAAGAATCGTGATCGGAGCAGTCATCGCCATAGAGCACGAAGTGACAGAAAGAAGGCACTAGACGCCCGCTGCCAGCGGCAGCATGCGGCTGTAAATGAGATAAATCCAGAATCTATCTACCTCCCCTCTTCGGACTGGCCACCGCCAGCCTGAACTTGGTGAGTCTTATCCGAGACAAATCTGGTAAGACTTCCACGTTGCCGAGATCCTGAATCGAGCCCCGACAATCGATAATCGTGTCGAGGATTCTTCTAGTATCTTTATGCGAACAGCATAAGGCTACCGAAGAGAAGGGTTCTCGGCGAATCGAAGCCGCTCATTGGGTGTGAAGATGGCAGAAATCGACATTGAGAATCTGCTCAAGGCCTTGGAGTTGCGTCTGACTGTCGTTCGGAATTTCTTTGATGGGGAGGTATCTAGATCGAGTAGGCAGAGTCTCGGAGGTGATCTCGTCAGTGATGTAATTAAGATTGTGACCGACGTCACCGTTCGGTCCGGCCTTCTCGGGTTCATGGTTGGAGAGGTGCCGACGATGTACCCCGAACCTCCTGTCCACGAGCCGCTGATAGACGTCTTCGATGAAGAGAAGCGGCTCAAGATATTGGTGCAACTGCCGGGGATAAAGAAAGAGGACGTCTCAGCGCAGGTCAAAGAAGGCCATATCATGATCCGGATAAGGAGAGGAGACACAACGTACTACAGGGAAATCCCTTGCGCCACCGGCCCGAGCGAGGTTCGAGTTGGTTCGATTACGGACAACAACTCGGTATTGGAAATATCGTTCAACAAATCCGCGTAGGGCGCAGATGTGTGGAGGGGAGATGGTTGGGAGACAATCATACTCTTCCCGGTAGGGTAGTTGGACCTTCCCTCTTCCTTCTCAACGTCACATATGGTCTTCCCTTGATTCTGCCCTGCTTTCTCATCTCGGCGATGTATTCTTTGGTAATCTTCGCTCCGGCCTTCGCTACCTTCTCCGCGAGCGCTAAATCCCCATCTTCTCGCAAGTGTCTTCGTCAACTCACAAGGCGATCAACAGCCAATGTCTGAAGAACCTCGTGAAGAGAGAATCTGGCCAAGGGCGACTTGCCTCGCCTCTTAAAGGGGACGGGGCCAAGGGATAATCTTCTCCATCCTTTCAACCCCCAAAGAGGTGTGTCGAATAACTAACTCCTCTGTCAAGCTTCTTTCATACGCTCTCTCATGGCATTGAGCCGATCCCTACGATGGCTGATGCCCGAGAGGAAGAAACGCAACTGGAAGGAGTACAACGAGTCGCTGGTGAGGAGGGGAGAACTCCTCTTCGACACCGATTTTTTATCTGGATGGGGCAGAGAACTAAGGAGTCTCAACAAGGGGAAGGAAGGGGCAAGGTATCGCTATCCAAACTCGTTGATGAGTATGCTCGCAGCCATCCACGTCTACCTGCTCCCGTACAGGGAGCTGGAGGGGTTCGTGAGGATGTTCGCGGGGCACGTGGAAGGGCTGAAGGTGCCGGACTACACCACGATGTGGTGGAGGATATCAAGGGTGAAAGTGGAGCTGGACCCAAGCGTAGACCCAAAAGAAGACGTCACCATAGCGGTTGACTCGACGGGGATCAAGGTCTCCAATCACGGAGACTGGATAAGGCACGTGTGGATGGTGAAGCGGCCTTTCATCAAGGTCCATCTCGCCGTGGACGTCAAGACAGGGAAGATACTATCGATGGAGGTGACGAAGGAGGAGGTCAGGGACGGGGAGATGCTCGTCCCGATGGTCGAGCAAGCATCCTCGAGCGCGAACGTGACAAGGCTGCTGGGCGACGGGGCGTACGACTCGAGAGCCAACTTCAGGTTCCTCCACGAGAAAGGGATCGAGCCGGTGATCAAGGTGAGGAAGGACGCCTCGGCGCACGCGTACGGCTGCATGCCCAGGAAGCTCGTCGCGCTGGAGCAGCTGGATGACTACGAGAGGTGGAAGAGGCGGCGCGGGTACGGTCAGAGGGCGAGGGTCGAGTCGGCGATATCGTCCTTCAAGAGGACGTTCGGGGAGCACGTGTCCTCGGTGAAGTGGAAGAGCATAGTCAACGAGCTGCTCGTGAAGGCATCGGTATACAACCTGTTCGTGGGGATGAACCCGTAGCGCGATCGGGGTCAGGGAAACACGGCAAGAAAGCCGCGACACACCGTCAAGTTATTCGACACGCCTCCCCCAAAGCCAAGTGTTAAATAGAATGATTCGGGTCCTTCAGCTACCTATGCAAATGAGCAAGAAGATGAAGGGCGACCTGTTGCTCGAAAACACAGGGAAGATCGTATCGACCACCGTCAGGGACATCTCCCCAACCGGGATCAAACTTGAGATAAACTCTCAAGACCAGGCGAAGGGCAAGTACAAGGCAAACGGCGTCTCCACCGTCACCGTCTGGATGAAGACGGACGGTACCTCGGAATGGGAGAACAAGGGGATCCAGACCACCAGCGAAGGCGACTTCATTGCTGTCTGGGGGAAGGGCACGGGAAGGAGTACCGGCCCGACGACTCAAGCCTGGGAAGGAGAGGTCCACTTCATGACTCAGTCTAAGAAGCTCTCCTGGCTGAACAATGCGAAGGGCTGGGTCGAAGGCGAAGGAAACCAGGCCACACAGGAATCCCACGGGAAGATATTCGAGCAGAAGTAGAGGAAGAGAAGCCTCTACACCTCCTTCTTTTTAGATCAAGACCTATGTGAAGAATTTCGCCTTACTATTCATCCTGTGGCTGGGCAGAAGAAGACCTTTGCTGAACGACCCTAGTGACCGGCAGGTTGAAACTGGTGAGAACACGGACGTTCAAGTTAGGTGACATTGGATTTCGCTGCCAGTCGATCACGCGCGGCGGGCTTTGTCAGGAGGGTAATCATGCGGGAAACCATCCCGGTCAAGCCGCCTTGACGTGCTCAGGTCCGTGTTACCTACTTAGTAGGGGACGACTACCGCATATATAGCCCTCGCCAGCGCGGGCTTGGTGGGAAGAACTCATGGGAAATCCTGATCAGAACCAGGGAGCGGGGTCTCAGCCCCCTGGGAAACCGATGGCTCACGTCTGGCTCGTCTTCGCCCTGGTCATCATGGCTGCTTTCCTCGACGTCGTCGACTTCTCCATCGTCCAGGTGGCCTTGCCTTCGATTCGAACCCAATTCCTGGTCTCTCTCGCCGACAGCCAGTGGATAGTGGGCGCCTACGGAATCACCATGGCAGGCTTTCTGATGCTCAGCGGCAGGGCGGGAGACGTCTACGGCCAGAAGAGGCTTTTCGTCATCGGAGTCATCCTCTTCTCTATTGCCTCTCTAACCGGCGGTCTGGCCCCGTCCCTTCTATCCCTGGTCGTCTCGAGGGCGGTGCAGGGTGTCGGGGCAGCCATCTCGTCCGTCACGGCTCTGTCAATCTTCGTCATGCTGTTCCCTGAAGGAAGAGAGAGGAACAGGGCACTCGGAATCTTCGTCGCGGTACTCTCAGCCGGCTTCGCGGCGGGGTCAATCATGGGCGGAATACTCACCGCTCTCTTCGGCTGGAGGTCGGTGATGTTCGTCAACGTTCCGATAGGGTTTGCAGCGGCTGCCCTCTCCCAGAAGCTTCTGCCGAATAGCGGCGGCCGGATGATGAATGGGCGCTTGGACCTGCCGGGCGCCCTTTCGGTGACGAGCGGATTGATACTCCTCGTCTACGGTTTGACGAATGCTTCGAACGAGGGCTTCTCCTCCCTGCTGGCAATCTTACCGCTCGGTCTCTCCCTGCTCGCGCTCGCCGGCTTCGTTGCCATCGAGTCCCGCTCGAAGTTTCCGCTTGTACCTCTGGGGTTCCTGCGACGGGGAACCGTCCTGACCGCAAACGTCCTTGCTCTGATCTTTACCTCGGCGAGCGGAGGACTCGGATTCATCCTGACGATCTACATGCAGCAAATACTGGGTTACTCCGCGCTGGAGGCCGGCCTCGGATTCCTCCCGCCCGCGATCATCTTCTTCGTTGTGGGAGGGTGGGGCTCATCCTGGTTCGTGAGCAGGCTCGGCATCAGACGCGTGTTGGTGGCATCCACGGCGTTCATCACTGTGGGCTTCGCTTTGCTCACGCAGATCTCAGCGCAGGGGGACTATCTCGGCATAGCGCCAGGCATGAGTCTCTGGGCGCTTGGCGCGAGCATCGGTTTCCCGGCGCTTAACATCGCTGCTCTGGCCGGCACCAGGCCCGGGGAGGAAGGTCTTGCCTCAGGGTTAATCTCCACTTCGCAGCGTGTCGGTTTCCCCCTGGGTTTGGCGGTCCTGTTAACCATCGCCACCACCTTTGATCCCGTACCAATCGGAGCCGCGGATCCGTCAGCGTCCGCAGCCGGGGTTGTTGCCGGCTTCCGTTATGCCTTGGTTGCTGCGGCTCTGCTGGGTGTACTCGGGGTGATCATCGCGCTCCGCATCAGGCAGGCGAAGGCTCCAAAGGATCCTGGCTGAACACCGCGTGGGCCGAGATCTTCGCTCAGCCTTCGCTACCTTCTGCTAGCGTCAGATTTCTGCATCGCCCCACATCTTCGTCGAACGCCCAGGAGCTGAGGCGTCTTCTTTGAAGGTCGCTCGCTCGAGCCGCTGCTCGAGGGGTTTCACTCTCAGAGCGGGGTTCTCAGCGCGGTTAGGCCTCCTAGCTCACCTTCGTACGTGTTGTTAACGAGTAAGAATTATTAAGGAATTCCCTCCAAAAATTCTTGTGAATGCGACGTAAAGAGTTTGAAACGATAGATGAATACATCGAGACTTTTCCGGAGGATATTCAAAGGATACTGGAAAAGACGAGGCGGACAATTCGAAGAGCGGCGCCCGAGGCCAAGGAGGCCATCAGCTATTCGATTCCTACGTTCAAGCTGAACGGCAACTTGGTACATTTTGCAGCGTTCAAGAATCATATTGGATTTTATCCGACAAGCTCAGGCGTTCGAGCATTCAAGAAAGAATTATCGCCATACAAGAGATCGACAGGCTCGGTGCAGTTTCCGATAGGAAAGCCGATACCATATGACTTGGTGAAGAAAATTGTCGTGTTTCGAAGGAAGGAAAATTTAGGGAAAAAGAGATAGGAGAATTAGCCGCCTCCACGACACGCTTCTGCATCGCCCCGCGGCCTCCTCTTCAGCGGCTGGAAAGTTTGGAGGGATCCGTTCCTCAGTGAACCGCCGTCAGGATGCCGCGGGGAGACGGATGTAGCCGAACAAAAGCGTGAAGAACAGACCTATCCAGAGCGCGGTCGCGAACAAGACGGGGGGCCAGAACTCCGGCTTCGATGTCTTGTGGTGAAACAGAAATGCGCCGAAGATGATTCCCCAGAAGCCTCCGAGAAGCGCGATGATGTGCAGGGTCTTCTCGCTTATCCTATCGCCCCAGTCTATGACTGCGACGAACTTGTCGACTCCCATAGCTGCGATGCCCAAGATTCCCGTCAGCATGACCCATCTCTCGACGAAGGATAGGGTAAGAAAGTCGAGGAGTGCCATGGTAACACACTCTAGAGCCGCGTATAAGCGCCACTGGCGAGACCTGAACTGAGCTGATTCCTCGACCCGCTTTCTTGAACGCGAGGGGGTGGGACAGGCTCAGTGCTCCTGGTGGGCGCAGTGCGAAGGCTGAAACTAATGAGGATGACACGAGACCATCTTACGCCAGATGTCGGTATCTTTCGGCGTAACTCGCGCCCGACAAGAGAAATAATCCAATCTAATTCGGGCGTGGGTCCGTCAAAGCCGGCGCGTCAAGGGTTTTGGTAGGATTCGCGTCCTTCGGGGATTTCTGAGACGTGCCGGCGACGAGTGGCCAAGCTAGGTTCAGCAGGACGAATTCGAACGAATTTGAAACAGAGATCGAAGAATTTGTTTCTGCTTTGAAATGGTTCCTGACTATCTCTTTGCAGAGGGAGAAGGTTTCTTCGTCTTTTTCCGTTTGACTTTTTTCCGTTTCTTCCCAGGTCGAGATTTGCTCGCTGCTTGTCCCTTCCTGCCGACTTGGCGGGTCGTGCTTGTGCCCTTGGACGCCATTTGGTCTTCTCTTTCTTCAATGCTCTCGGATTCTCGATCCTCCGTCTCGTCCTCGGTCTCCTCTTCGAGTTCTTCCTCTTCCTCCTCTTCGACTGGCCGGACCTCGGGGGAAGCATCCGCGTCTCTTTCCTGTATCACTGCCTCCCCTCCCTCTCCTTCGGTATTGCTGCTCAAGGCTAGACACGAGCGGCTCTGTCTGTGATATTTATGTCATGAAGCGAGTCCAGATTGCCAGCGAAAAGTACCACCAACACCAGAGAGATACGAGCATCAAGAGGAGAGGCGTCACGGCTCGTCGTCCGACCATCCTTGTTACTAGGCCCAGGACGGAGTGGCCCAAGAGCGCGAGCTGAGACGCAAGGAGTTGGGGGTCGTGAAGCTTATTTTCCCGAGCCGCTCTTCCCAACGATCACGGTGCCGCCGCAGGATGAACGAGGGCTCGAGAGCGAGCTTGGACAGCGACCCAACTGGTGAGCTTCGTTTCATATGGAAGCGCGGGCCCCAGCTTCCTTCCAGGCTCTGAGGGTGGCAAGGCCGTCATAAGGATCCATGCCTCCGTAGGGGTTGATGCACTCCTGACCGTGATGGTCAAGAAGAGACTCCGCAACCAGTACTAGAAGACAAGCCAAACACGAGGCTTCGGATCTCCCTCAGATTTTCCTAGTCCCTGTCTCAACCCCCACGTCGGGTCTTTGCGACCACTCGCGGAACGATCCGTCATACAAGCGGACACTCCGAAAGCCGAGTTCCTTGAGGGCGTAATATCCGATTGCGGCCCTGGGTCCCGTTCGGCAGTAAGTCACAATGTGGTTGGCGGTATTGAGGCCGACTCGTGAGAAGACTCTTCTCAGGTCCTCACGGGATAGGATAAAGCGATTTCTCCCTCCTAACAGCCTGCTCCAAGGAAGGTTTATCGCCCCGGGGATATGACCGGGCCTAATCTCACTACTGTCGGTACCAGCATACTCTTCCTCACTTCTCACGTCAACCAACGTGACGGAGTCATCTCCGATTAGATCCTTGTACTCGGCTCTGATCTTCGAATTTGGCCTTGCGTGAAACGCTCTGGATTCTGGCTTTACTGGCTTGTAGTAGACCTCATTTCCGTCTTTGATCCATTTCTCGAAGAGGCTGGCGAGAACACGAACATCCGGATGGCCAAGATACTCTAAGGTCCACGCCAGAATCGCCGCAGCCTGACCGTCAACGGCGTCGTACACCACGACCGGAGAGCCGGCGTCAATCCCAGATTCTCCAACGATCTTCGCCAGCTGACTTGACGGCAGAAGCCGACTCTCTTCGTCGAAAATCTTCACGGTTGGCAAGTTGACCGCGCCCTGGATATGCCCTTTGAGGTACTCCACGGGTGAACGTGGGTCAACGAGCCTGAGCTCCTCACCCCTTAGCAGGGTCTTCTTCAGCCACGAAGATTCCACAAATTCTATCAATTAGCCGACAGGTTCTCCCAGGCCGAAGACCCTCTGGTGACGATTACAGCACTTCTAGGGAGGGGATGATCTTAGCTCCACGGGCGACAGTCTGTGTGACCACCGAATGCTTCCATGCGTTCGCCCACAGTCGTTCGATCGTCTTCCTGTCAGAGTCGGCCTTTACGTAGAGCTTCGCCTTGATTTCCGGGTATCCTGGTGTGCCCTCGTCGGTAAGCCCGGCCCAATTCCTGATATCTCCGAAGGTGCCTTCCAATGCGATCTCACAGTTGTGAATCTTAACGCCCTTCAGGGTCCCCTGATACACAAAGCCAGTCATCATGCACGCGCCGACTGCGGAGAGCAAGTGTTCATGTGCGCTCGCGGAAGTATCCGTCGCGCCAAGACCCTCTGGTTCGTCGAATGTCACCGTGTGGTTACGCATGTACGCCTTCGCCTTGAGCCCTCCCTGCCAGGTCACCCTGGACCTCCACGGCCCATTCGTGTTCTTGACCACGTCCGGTTTTGTCCTTATCTCCTTGACGAAGTCTTCCATCTTGGAAACCTCCAGTCCGTTCAGATTCTTACTACTACTACTCATCTCAGGGGTTCGCCCTACCGTCCCATGCCTTTCTTAAGTTTGACGCAGCGGTTCCCATCGAGCGCAACTTGCCGTATGCCGTTTCCGCATCATTCACCGGACGCTCCGCGAACGTTCCGAAACCGCAGTCTGGATTGAGGTATACCTGTGAAGGCTCGAAGTATCGTGTCGCCTCCTTCACCCTTCTCTCGATCGACTTGGGTTGCTCGACCGTCGTGCTCCTCGGGTTCACGATTCCGAGCCCGATCTCCTTCTCCCCCCTGTACTCTTTGAAGACTTCCAGTTCTCCCGCCCGCGGGGTAGCAAACTCGAGAACAAGCTGGTCTATCTTCATCTCCATCAGGTAAGGCAGGAGTGGGCCATAGTTTCCTCTGAGCAGAACGTCTTCCCTCCGGCTCCAGTTTCCTCTACAGACGTGGATGCCGAGCTTGACTCCGGAGATCCCCTTGACGGTGAGGTTCATCAACTCGACCGCGTAACGCAGTTCTTCAGTGGGATCCCTGCGCGAAGCGAGAGCCGCGCACATGAAAGTCTCCTCTCCCTCGGAGCCGTAAACGACTTGAGATAGGACTGGCTCATCGAGCTGCACAAAATCGCACCCAGCCTCTTTCAGGGCGACAATTTCATCCCTGACGATTGAACAGACGTCCCGACCCAGGTCTTCGATCACGGGGTAAGCCTTGTCGGATAGGCCTGGAAACCACATCGAGCGCGTGAGCATGTAAGGACCCGGGATCGGAACCTTTGTCTTTCGAGTTGTGTGCGACTTGAGAAATTCGAACTCGTCGAGAGCAAGATGTCTTTTTCGTCGTACTCGGTCGACCGCGACCGGACTTCTCATCGCGAAGGCAGGCACGTCTAATGCTCGGAGTGTCTCTTCGAAGCTCGCACGATCCTTCATGTAGTCCATCAGCTCGGTGAGCGTCATCAGCTTCACCCCATCCAGCTTTTCGACCACGAATGAATAGAAGTTGTCTCGTCGCTGCTCGCCGTCGGTGACTATGTCGACGTTCGCATCCTCCTGGTACTTGATCGCGGCTAGTACAGCGTCGTCCGCCGTTGTGTTGAACTCATCAAATGAGATTTCACCTGCTTGGCGCTTCCTCAACGCCTGGATCAGCCATTGAGGGCGAGGCCAACTTCCGACGACGGTCACCGGGAAGAGCTGCGACTTGGCCACAAATGCTCCGCGTCTCGAGCAGATATTTAATCTTGCAGAATCAAATATCTGTCGCGAGTATAATTTTTCCCTCCGTCGAAGTCCCTAGGGACCGAGCCTTACCCAAGAACTTGAGGACGGCGGCGAAGAGTATTCGCGGGAGAATGATCCCATACCTGGATTGCACTCCGATCTCGTTTTGTTAGAACCGACCGCGTCGGGCCTTGTCCGCCTCCCCCGCCAGGTCCTTCATCACAGCGAAGAAGGCCGACGACTGGCCGATGAACAACCCGTCGGCCGTCAGGGCATCGAGTGCTCCCATCGCCCCGCCCTCAGTCTCCGTCGGCCGGATGATCGAGACGACGGGGAACTTCCGGTCGAGAAACGGGGCTGGCTCCGGCATAATCAGGTTGGTCTGGAAGTCCTCCCCGCCGAATGGCGGGGCGTTCAGGTCCGGAAACGTCAGCCCGTTAGTCGGATCGGTCAGGGGGGGAGCATTCCCCGCCTTGTCCTGCCAGGTCTGGAAATGCATCGTCTCCGTCGGACCGATACTGAGCACAACCCTCAGGGCCTCGGGGTCGGTGACCCTCTGGGCCAGCTTTGGATAAAGGCTCGTCCCCCCTCCCTCGATGAACGCAAAGTGGAAACCAGCGGTGTTGGCGACCGCCTGAATATGGTCAGGGGGGCTGAGGTCGGCGTCGTCTCTTGGTATCGCCGGGAACCGCCCTTTGAACAGGTCGGGAACCGCCTGGGGAAAAACGAAAGTGGGATCAAGGTCGGGGTTCTCCGTGCGGCTGCGATACCGGGTCCAGTAGCTGGTGTCAACGGTGAGCTGCATCAGGTTTGTCAGCCGCGGGATATTCTGGGCGCCAGCAGCCTTGCTGCCTGGCAGTGTCCTGAACTGATCAAGGCTGACCGGTTCTCCGCCCTTCGAAGTGAGGTAAGCATTGATGAACGCGAAGTGGGTGAACTCGTCTTCGGTATTGTCGTGGATATACTGAGGCATGTCCCCGTCCAGCACCTGGAGCGCCGCGATGTAAGGGGCGCTTCCGCTCCCTCCCGGGACCTCGCTGTCCTGCACCCCTCCCAGTTCGTTGTACTGCTGCCAGAAATCTGTCTCGAGGATCTCGACCGCGCTCAAGAATCTGAGAATCGCTTCGTCTCCCTCGGTGAGATGCCCCTTTTCGAGGGTTTGCCTTTTCTCGTCGGCGAAAGCGAGCTGTGGGAGGCCATTCGCCAGCAGGGCAGCACCGACCGTTCCTGCGGCCGCCACCTTCAGAAAGGTACGACGGCTCGTACCATTCACTCTAGGAATCGTCTTTGTCCGTTTTTGACGCCGCGTCTAGCATTCCTCGTAGCTACTATCGCAGTAGTAGATATTTAAAAGTTGCTATCGACATAGTAAGTTCTTGCGCACAGTACGAAATACCGTCCTGCTTACCCCTCACCAGCCTGTTGACCTCAAGCCTATGCGTCGGAAGGGAGAGGAGCGAGAATCGGAAGCG
>VBPQ01000185.1 GCA_005877185.1 Nitrososphaerota archaeon | reverse complement strand
CCACCGCGTTCGTGCTCTTCTCCAGTCCTTCCCGGACGGGATCAATGACATCCCCGGCGCTTGACTCGGCGATCTAAGGCTTCTTTCCAAGAATGCTCACTATCGTGTCATAGTCTCTTTCTGGATCCTTGACTTGGATTTCCTCTGACTTCGCGCACTCCGCTAGCTTTCTGTCAGCAGTCAGTATGAGGGCCGCCTCGGCCTCTCTGGCAGTCGCCAGCTGCAGCGCATCGGCTTGGTACATGTGATGTTTCAGGATCAGATTTCTGGATTCTTGGAGAACCTTACCGCCGATGGGAAGAACGGTCAGCCTTCTCATGGCAACAAACTTCCTCGTCTCCCCAACAAAGAGCCTGATTGCCTCGGACATATCCTTCTCATCAATCTCCCCTCTCTGCCGCCTCGCATCGATGGCTCCGAATACCTCGCCCATATTCCATATCGAAAAAGCGACGCGCTGGGCGCCCTCTTTCTCCAGGACTTCGTAGACGGAATCGACCGACTCGGAGCCCTTTTCCTCGATGTATCTTTTCACTATCGCGCTGCTGTCAAGATAGACGAGCACTTCTACCCCTTCTCTGACTCGCGATTAGCTCTGCCGATGAGCCCACCGCCTTCGGCCTCCTCCTCCTAACCTCGGAAAGGGAAGGCAATTCGGGGGCTGTGGCCTCGCCAGGGAGGTTCAGGTTATTGACCAATCCGGCTGCAACGTACGACTCCAACGCCTCGCTTACCACATCGCTAATTTTCTTGTCTCCCGAAGTCTCCTTGATTAATCGCTTCAGAGATTCGTCAACGTAAACCGTGAGTTTTACCGTCATGACGTCATGTCTCCAAGCCGGCTATTAATGTCTTTATTGTGACCTTTCTGGTGCTACCGTTTCGATCGTTTCTCATCATTTTTCGGCGTTTCATGGGGCAAGCTGCCCAAATTCTGGCCTAGACAGCCTCTCAGGATGGTCCGAACTGCAGATGAATGCGGGCAGCTGAAAAATCGGTTGGGAGAGTTGCCTGCGACCTCGTTCAGCACAGTCACCGCCGTGGACCCGTTCGTGCTAGAACTCCATTTCGGCCTTATGTCTGACGCTGGACTCCACTCGGATTTCCATTACAATCCTGTGCTTCCGGCTCGCCACGAAACGGTTGACAAATCCCGCCGGCCACATCCTGACCTCCGAATCTAAGTCAAAGAGAGTAGGAATCTCCGAACGGGAGTTTCTGTCCACGAATGTATGATATGGATTTCCGCTCCACAGGGCTTAATAAACGGGGTGACAATGACATGATTGAACGAAGAATGGAATCGAATTTTCAAGACCAAACCCAGGACCTAATGGAATCAGAGAAGATAGAAGCAGTAATGCGGATGGCTCGGCCCAACGTCACCGTAATAGGTGTCGGTGGTGCGGGCAGCAACATCGTCTCCTGGATCAAGCAGCGGGGCATCTCCGGTGGCAAGCTCATCGCCGCCAACACGGACGCCGCACATCTCAGCATCACCAAGGCTGACAGACGTATACTCATCGGAGAGAAGTCGATGCACGGACAGGGGGCCGGTGGCTACCCTGAGAGAGGTGAGATGGCAGCCCGAGAGTCGATCGAGGAGATGCGAAAGGAAGTGGCTCGTTCAAATATCGTTTTCATCTGCGCCGGCCTCGGCGGGGGTACGGGTACCGGAGCCGCCGCCTATCTCGCGAGAGAACTTAGAGACGCTGGCAGACTCGTAATCGGCGTCGTGACTCTGCCGTTCGCCGTTGAGAGCTACAGGTACAATAACGCGAAGAAGGGGCTGGAGAGGTTGCGCGAGTACTGCGATACTGTAGTCGCAATCGACAACACCAAGCTTTCGAAGGTCGCAGGCGACCTGCCTCTGCAGGACGCCCTGGGCGTTGCGAACGAGCTGGTAGGCCAGTTCGTCAAGGGCATCACCGAGACGATCACAAGCGCCAGTCTGATCAACATCGATTACGCTGACCTCAGGGCAATAATGGAGCGAAAGGGGCTAGCAGCGATCGGCGTGGGTCAAGCATCCGGTGAGCACAGGATGGACAGCGCCGTTAGGTCAGCCATCGAGGGACAGCTTCTCGACATCCGAGACATTACCAAGGCGAAGGGAGTCCTAGTCCATGTTGCAGGTGGTCAGGACGTGACACTCGAGGAGGTCACGAGTGCGGGGCAGATGGTGACGCAGTCTCTCCCGCGAAGTGCGAAGGTCGTCTGGGGAGCACGAATCGACCCCACACTTGGGGGGCACGTAAGAGTCATGGTCGTCCTCACGGGAATCGAGAGCACCTTCCTGGCCCAGCAGTCGCAGTATCGCGTCTCTCTGGGACCAATCAAGATGGGTCTCAAGAGCTAGGGCTCAAACCCTCGCCCAACAAACCTCTTCACGGGCATGTTATCTCATCCTAGAGGCTGCCAAGGTTTATGATGTCCTTCCAGCGACCGCTCGATGAATGACAGAGGACCCGGTCATCGACATCACGAGGGTCTCTGACAAGGGTCAGGTCGTCATACCCAAGGAGATCAGGGAGAAGCTCGGCTTCAAGGAGGGAACAAGGCTCATCGTCGTCGCCACCGAGGACGCAGTCATTCTTCAGCGTATCGAGGCCGTCGCGGGAAAGATTCGGGTGAGGGAGCTGATGGAGAGAGTGAGGTCCATAACTTCGAAACTACGATTCGGCTGACCTGGAGGCGATCAGTTCGTTCGAAGTGCGGCGGCGCCTGCCCCCCAATATGGAAGATTTCTATAGAGGAAAATACGTCTACATTTATGAAGGAGTGGGTGCAGAAGTGTCAGGTTGGAGCGAAGAGCCGCAGACCTGCTGGAACTTTACGGGCTCTCTGAACGCGAGGCGCTAGTCCTCCTTTTCATAGTGAAGCGCGGTTCGAGTAGCGCCGGAGAGATCGCGAAGGCGCTCCAGCTGCGGAGGGTTGAGGCCTACAAGCTCGTGAAGAAGCTGGCCGAGGCCAACCTGATTCACGCATCACCCGGGAAGCCGCTGACCTACAGATCCCAGCCTCTCGAATCCTTCATCACATCGATAACAGAGGTGCAGACGCAGAAGCTCAAGGGGATGGAGATGGCGAAGGAGGAGCTCATCACTCTGAGCAGAAACCTCCCAAGGAACCATTCAAAGGCTTCGGACCAACAAT
>VBPQ01000188.1 GCA_005877185.1 Nitrososphaerota archaeon | reverse complement strand
TGGACCAGAGAATCGACCTGCGAATGAGTCTCCACAAAGAACCGCTTGTACGGGATGCGAAAGACAGCGCCAATCGACTCCACCTCCCTCTCGTCCTGAATGATGTGAAAGGCGATTGGCTCCGTAAGGGAATCGAGGAAGGATGCGAACCTGTCGAGGACCGATCCCTGCTCTTTCTCGGGAAGGTTCACCAGGTTGATGGACCTGAGTTCGTAGCAGACCGCTTGTTGGCGCGACCCGTCCGAAGGAGTGTACACGGTCATTGTTGTGTTCACTGCTCCCCCTTCATTGTGGGGGGCGCTCTGGTCTCCGAACTCTCTCCCTTGATCGACACACATAACGACACGAGCGGCTTGGACGACCCTTCAAGTTTGACGGTGAGCGCGTGCGTTCCCACGTCCTGGGGAAGAGGGACGTAAGACAGCCTGTACCTCGGCTTCTGTGGAGCAATCAGATCTTCCACCCTCACCTGGTCGTCGAGGAAGAGCAGCACCCGGACTCCGTTCTGGATGTCTTCTTTCACCCTACCGAATATGACTAGAGGAATCGGATTCTTGAAGTCCTCCACCACCATCTCTTGCATAATAGGAGGCTGATTGCTCTCCGGGGCGGAGAGTTGCTTCTTCTTCCTCGATCTGGGGAAGTTCTGTAAGATTGCTCTCGCCTTCGCTATACCCTGAATGCGAAGGAGACTCAGTACCTGAACCTCAACAGGAAGGAGCTTGACCCTTCTGCTCGATACGGTGCACCCGGTGCCGAAGATTAAGCAAAAGACAGTAGCCCTACCCCCGAAGCTCACCCCAGCTATCGGGAACTCGAACGGGAGGGACGCTAGGAACGCTGCAACAAATGAAAGCGATACGGTGGCAAGCTCGCGAAACGAGAGCGTGATGAATCCCAAAGGGAGGATTTTCTTCTCCCACCAGGCTTCATCAAGCCACCACATCGATTCTGACATTCATCAAGAAAGGCGCTCGAAGCCTAAAACGGACCGACACGCTCTAACTGGCTACCGTCGGCGCGAAGAAGAGGGGACATCAGTCGCCAGTTGAGCTTCGGTAGAGGAGTGGGCTTGCTAGTTCCCTGGAGACTTGAGAACGACCGCCGAAACGTACCCGGAAGGATAAGTCGAGGCCAGGTTCAAGTTGGTGATGTACATGGTGTTTCCATGGAAGATGGCGGAGGAAGGACCGTCCAGGGTCTCTGTCCCCGAGAGAACCACCGGGCTGACGGAGCCGTCAGGGGTGACCAGGAAAATCGAGTCGGTGAACGGAGATGTCACGTACAGGTTCCCGTGCTTATCAAAGACCAGTCCGTCCGGTGTAGGTACACTGGCGTAAGCCGTCATCGCCCCCGCGGTCCCGTCGTGGTCGACCTGGATCTTTACGACCTTACCTGTGCCGGTGTTCGTGGTGTAGAGCGCGTTTTGGTCCTCGTTGTACGTGATGTCATTCGGACCGATTGTGAACCCCCCTAGCGTCCCTGGCGTCAGGAGGCCTCCGGTCGCAAACTGGGACATTGCGCCGCTCTGGGTGACCTCGTCAATCGAGCCGGCAAAGTTGGCGACGAATATGTTGCCGTGGTCGTCCACCGTCAGCCCGTTGGGGCATCCGGTCGGAACGAGTGAGAACGTCGGGTTGACGAGGCCCGTCTTCAAGTCTATCTTGACCACCGCCCCGCCCGAGCCGATACCGGAACAGGCAACCACGAAGAGCGAATCCTTGAAGATGGCCGCCTGGCCTACTATGGGGAGGCCTGGCAAGGTAAAGGTCTGGGTCAAGGTACCTTTCTTGTCGAATACGAAGATGCTTCCGTGAGTCGCAGTCGGGGCGAAGGCTATGGTGCTGACGTAGAAGCTGTCACCCTTGTTTGCAACCCCTTCAGCGGCAAGGCCGGCGACCGGCACGGTGACAAAATGACTCAGGACGCCCACCTGGTTGCCCGCAAGTACGGGCTGCGGCAACATCAGCAACAGCATCGCACCTGTAATCAACATACCAACTATTTGTTTGCCCGAACAAATAAGTCTTTCAACAAACCCTTCCCCTAGGATGTCACGGTCTTTCACGGTCTTTCAAGTTCCGCGGAGAGAGGCCGGGCAAGCTTTCGCAAGATGCCCCGGCGGAGGCGCAATGAACCCCATGCGATGTTAGCGATAGGCTCTAAATGGCCAATCGAGGTCCTCAACCAAGAGCCTTGCAAATCTATCGTAAACGAGAAAAATTAGACGAATGGAGACACGAGATTACGTGAGGAGTTGCGCCTACTGCGACGCGGAAGTCCTCATGCCGCCTCCCAGGGATGGAAATCGGCTGGACGAGCTGCGGCCATACGTCTGCTCCGGATGCCATCGGCGCCTCGAGGAGAAGGAGACGACACTCAGGCCGTTCAACATTTCGCGCTGCAACCTATAAAGACGTGGTGGCTTGAACGCTCAGGTAACCATCTACCTCGTTTTAAGCTGACACTTACCAGCTTTGCATGAGTTCCCGAAGCGCAGCAACGCTCGGGCAGACGCGCGAGAGGATCATAATCCTCCTGGTAGCGCTGTCAGTCCCTCCAATCGTCCAGTTCTTCATCTACATCCTTGCTAGCGCAGCAGGAGCAATCTCCCTTCCAGTCGTGGGTTACGGGATAGCAGCGTGCGCTGCTGCGGCTTGCACGGCCAGCGGCGTGAGCGCGCTCTGGCTTCCGGGTGGTCCTCTGCTCCCGACGATGCTGCTCGCGGTGCTCAACACGGCGCTCCTCTTCATCGTCGCGATCGTGGTGGTAATCGAGGCGATAAGGCTGGTCGGGAGTCTGCTCGTAATGAGGGAGGACTGACACCAGGGGTGGCGCATCCTCCCCTCCCCTTTTTATCACTGTGAGCGGTTCTTCGTGGATGTCCGTCGGTAATGCTGTCAGGGTGCTGGCAGCCTACTACAGAAAGATGGCCCGCTTCTCAGTCTTCGTTACGTTGCTAGCTTCGTTTGCAGCGCCAGTCTTCGCGGCCAATCCGGGAACTCTGAGTCTCTCGC
>VBPQ01000182.1 GCA_005877185.1 Nitrososphaerota archaeon | reverse complement strand
GGAGTTCCCGTGGTCGTCGCGGAGCTCTACAACCCCACAGTCTACAGTTCCAGGCTCTACTTTCCGCTCTTCGGTCCCACGAGTGAGCACTTCACTATCTTCTCCATCCTGATCCTCGCCTCCATGCCGATCGTAGCGAACGCTTACAATATGATGGACTCCTTCAACGGCGAGATCTCAGGTTTCACATTTCTCACCTCCTTGGCTCTCATCTTCGGAATCGGACTGCGGGTGTTCACCTCGCCGAGTCTAGCGACAGAAAGACTTGCGATAGCTGTCCCACTAGCGGCCGTCTCCCTGGCCTTCTACATCTTCAACAGGTACCCTTCGAAGGCATTCGACGGCGACAGCGGAGCGCTCGCGTTCGGGGCGATGTACGCCGTGGTGGCGGTGACGGGTGGTGTGGAGTTCGCGGCGATAGTCGCGATCGTACCCGCGATACTGAATGCCTTTTACATACTCTCGAGCGTCAGGGGTTTCGTCGAGAGGAGAAAGATGGACGCAAGACCGACCTACCTTGGCGAAGACGGCCTCCTCCACGCGTCGACAGAACCCTCCGCACCCACCACGCTCGTGAGGATGCTTCTCTTCGACGGCCCTCTCTCCGAGAAGGAGCTCGTGCGGGAAATCCTGCTGCTCACGGCGTTTGCGTGCCTCCTCTCTGCGGTGACCTCCATTCTGACCTGGGTGATTCGATGAGGCTGGCCCCGCTGATGATAATGACCACCGTGGCCTGGCTCCTCATCCTGGTCGAGTCGTACGTCTTCTTCGAGTTCATCGTCCCCTTCCCGCCAATCCACGAGGTGGGCGCGCTCACCCTGCTCGCGCTCCTCAAGGTCGGTCTAACCTTCGGCCTCGGCGCCGCCTGGTTCGCCATAATGTTCCTGTTGAGGTACTTCTACGTCAGGTCTAGAGGCGCCGCCCGGTCTCCCAGCTAGCCCTCTTGGCGTCGTACTTCTTTCTGCTGTAGACGACCCTCGCGGGGACGCCCAAGACAACCTTCCCGGGGGGTACGTCCTTCGTCACGACGGCACCCATCGCGACTACGCTCCCTCTCCCTATTCTCACACCCGCCTTGATCATCGCGCCACCCCCTATCACCGCGTCATCCTCGACGACGACTCCGATGAGTCTCTTGCTCGGCGGGTAGGGATCATTCGTGAGGACCGCGGCGGGGCCGATGAAGACATTCTTCCCTATCCTCGAGAGGGGCGGGATGTAGACGCTCCCCTCGATACGAGTGTTCTCCCCTATCTCGACCCCGTAATCGATGTGGGCGAGCGAACCGATTGACACGTTGTCCCCGATCACAGACTTTGAGCCCACGTAGACGTAGTGCCATATCCGAACCTTTTTTCCAACCTCAGCTGAGGGCGACACATAATTGATTATCGTTGCACGCCTCTTGGAATTCATCTCTTCATCTTGTGAAGCCACAGGTTGACGTCGTTCCATCTGTCATTAGCCCGTATTTAGAAGTGTCATTTATAATTCACTTCTTGGCTTGGCGGGCCAGTCATCAACTCTATTCGGCACCGCTTCTCGTCTAGCAATTTGAAGTTCTGCTCAGTCAAAATGCTTGCCCTGACTAACGAGCCGTCTTGGGGCACGTCGGAGCGTCTCGTCGATCGTCTCATTTTCTACAATTCGAGTCCCTCCTTTGGTAGAGCCGCAGCAATGCGGGCTACGCCAAGAATATCTGACAGGACTTCACCCCTGTCTTCCTACTTCAATCGTGGGCGGGGCCTGGCAGATCCACTAAATGGCGGTACAGTAATCTGGAGCCTTCGAGCGGGGAAATTCTTAAATTGAATTCCCGAAACTAATTGAAAGGTTGACAGTGCAAATCCCGTCGTCACTGCAGCCGCGCCGGCTGGGTGTTTCGATACTTGGCTTGTTGGTTCTGGAAGCAATTATTTCGGGCGCTTTCTTCGCGTCGAGTCTGGTCTTCGCTTCATTAGCTCTAATAACGATTTTTGTAGGAGTGGCAATAGCGTTCCTGAGGAGGACGATGTATTCATTTGACGACAAGGGGCTGAACAAAGGAAAGAACCTCCTGTTGAATTGGGCTGACGTTCGGCGTGTTGAAACGGTTTACTACAACCACTCATTCTCCCACACTTTCTGGATTTCAGGAATCCCTAGGGGACGGATGGCGCTTCCCATCCTACTCGGGACGCCTACAGACCAACTCATTCCGCGGGCGACAGTGATTTCCTATGGTGTCTCTTTCTTTTTCTACGACCGGTTAGGAAAGACGGTCGTGGTGCACTCCAACCTAGACAGATTACTAAAGGCGCGTGTCCCGGAAAAGATGAAGGAGGCTATTGAATCAAGAAGACTGGACATAGAACTAACAGATTCAACCTCTGGTAATCCACCGGCCGATTGAGTAAGATTCATAGCTAGTAAGAGCGCGCCCAGTTCGTCTTTCGGTCCCAATCGGACCAACAACAACGACCGACGAAAAGGCTACTAGAAGGACACCCCTGCCAATCTTCGCATCGGCTGCGATGAAATTCACAGGCTCCCTACCCTTAGTCCTCCCCACCCTCTCACCTATGGTTTCATGAAGATTGGTGTCCCCGAGCGGCTCGACGCGAGTACCGCCTCCGCTATTCTCGTCACCATCAGGCCGTCCTCCCCTTTGACCAACGGCTGCCTCTTCTCCTCTATCGCGGCCAGATATTCCTTGAGTTCAAGCATCAGCGGCTCTTGGATGACCTGCTTCGGCATTCTCGTTCCGTCCTCCTCATGAACCTGAGTCTGTTGTGACACGAAGTCAATGTTGACGACGCCGTTCTCGAAGACGGCCTCTAGCGTCCTCACCCTGGCTGGGGTGACCCAGTTCGTCGTGATGAAGGCTGTTCTCTGCTCGCCGAAGCCCAGCATGATCGCGGCGAAGTCCTCATTGTCCGACTTCACGTACCCTACCCTCGCGAAGACAACGCGAGGCTCCTCCCCGAAGAGCC
>VBPQ01000181.1 GCA_005877185.1 Nitrososphaerota archaeon | reverse complement strand
ACCTCGCCGTGTCTATGTCGTGCACCGATGCGTCCTTCACGATGCCGACGTCGAGGACATCACCCCTCCTGTTCTCACGGTGGAACTCGAGCAGAATCGGCGCGCCGAGCCTCCCCTCCGTGAACATCTTCTTCAGGTCCGATATCGACGGGTTGAACCTCTCGATGAAGCCGACTGTCAGAATCTTTCTCGCCTTCCTGGCCATCTCGATGAGGCTCTCCCCGTCCTTCGAGGTCGTTGTCATCGGTTTCTCCACGAAGGTGTTCAAGCCCTCACCGAGAACCTTCGATGCTATCGCGAAGTGCGTCGAGGCGGGGGTGCAGA
>VBPQ01000184.1 GCA_005877185.1 Nitrososphaerota archaeon | reverse complement strand
ACGAATAGGGACCTATACTATCCGAGGTATGTTGAGGAGGCGGCGAGGATGGCCTACAAGATGGCGAAGATCGATAATCCGAGGAAGCAGATAGACTTCGCGGAGGTATACGACCCGTTCGACTACAAGGAACTGCATCACCTGGAAGGGGTTTTACTGGCGAAGAAGGGGGAAGCACCCAAGATGACGAAGGAGGGGGTCACCCAGCGGGACGGTGACCTCCCGGTCAATCCGTCCGGGGGGTTGCTCGGAGTGGGAAATCCGATCGCCGCGGCGGGGATGATGAAGATCTGCGAGCTCTTCTGGCAGCTGAGGGGCGAGGCGGGAAAGAGGCAGGTGAAGAAGGAGGTTACGACTGGGCTTTCACAGGGTTGGGGCGATCTCCTCCAGGTTGGGACAGTCGTCATCATGAGGAGATAGGACCTCTCCGCTTCTTCACCCATTTTCTGCCGTCTTTCTGATAATACTTGGTCCACTCAATGGCTGCACCCCTGTGTCCACAATTCTCGATGAAAGATATCGCTTCCCTTATCTTGCATTGCTTGTCCCCGTCGGCAAAACCGATTGAACTCGAGAACCCTCGAGCATCTTCGAATCTTGACAAGCTAAGCAACCATCCAGAACTCCGCGCCACCCCAAGGTTCGTTTTTGTCCCTTCCGGCACGTTGAGCCTAATATGACCTGGATGGAACCCCAAGATAGAAAGTAGATTTCGGGTAAACAGCAGGAGTTTGTAGTCGCTGTTCGAGACAACCACACCTACCTGCAGCTTTGGTCCGTTAGTGCGCTCAATGCTAACCGAAGGATTTCCTTCCGCTGTGAAGAAGCCTCTAAGAAACTCCTTGGGGTAGCACTCGATGTACGCTCGAAGTGCCTCAAAAGGGCGATTCACAAAGTCGTAAAGCATGAAGCTGGTGACCTTGACAAGGTACCACATCCCCGTTTCATCTGCGATCCTTCTCACCCAATAAGAATCGGTCTTCCCAAGAATCTTCGCTGCGGACGTCGCGAACTCCTTTGCAAAGTCGTACGATCGGACCTTCAGAAGCATTCTTTTCCCGCCGTCGTTTTCATCGCTCCAACCGTCACCAATCCAAGCGCCGAGAAAGAAACTCAGCTCCTCGGAGGGTTGTGCGTTGAATATTCGCTTGCCCGAAAACGGGGATGTCTTCGCCAATGCCCACAGTCTGATCGTGTGTCTTGAGGGCAGGGTCAAACCCGTTGTCTTGAGTTCATTCGTTAGGGCGGCAACTCCGGTGAACCCTTTCGCATCTACCAGTCTCCGAACCAACTCGTAGACCTTCATTCGGTCGGAGAATGGCGCGAAGCTTCTTCCCACATAAGCAAAGGGTGGATTTGCTCATAACCACCCATGTGCTTCTGAGATCCATACGGCAATCGGCGACGACCGAAGTTATCGAGCCGACCCGACCTTCGCCCATCAGAACTGGTAAGGTATTCAACTTCATTAGGGAACAACGGTTCCGCTTGACACGCGAACGGCTCTGCACACAGACGCACGCGTCCCCTACGCACGTGGTAGGTGATGACGAAGACTGCTCAGCATTTATACGTCGAAGGTCTTCTGTGCGAGCAGGTGCTCCGATTGCGAGCTTCCGAACCCGAGGTGCTCTGGGAGCCGACCGCGGAGACAAAGAAGCGGGCGAATATCACCCACTACCTCGAATGGCTGGCGAGTCGCGACCTGCATTTCCGCAACTACGAAGAGCTGCGGAGATGGTCTGTAGGAGACCTCGAGAAGTTCTGGGAGACCATCTGGGAATATTTCGACGTAATGGCGTTCAAGCCATACTCAAGGGTACTGTCCCGAAGGAAGATGCCGGGTGCAAAGTGGTTCGCGGGTGCGGAGTTGAATTACGCCGAGAATGTTCTTCGCGAGAAGGACCAGCGCGGCCCCGCTATCATCTGCGCGAGCGAGGGCACAGAAAAAAGAGTTGATGTGAGTTGGCGCGAACTCCGGACGAGGACCTCGTCCGTGGCGGCTTCGTTGACAGAGATGGGGGTGAAGAAGGGGGATAGAGTCTCGGCGTATCTCCCAAACATAGCTGAGGCAGTCGTCGCTTTCCTAGCTTGCTCTAGCGTTGGGGCGACCTGGGCGAGCTGCTCTCCAGACTTCGGCGCACCCAGCGTGATCGACAGGCTCAAACAAATCGACCCGAAAGTTCTGATCGCTGCGGATGGTTACAGATACGGAGGGAAGTGGTTCGACCGACTTCCCGTTCTTCGGGAGATACAGAAAGGGCTTCCGACTCTGAAGAAGATGATAATCATCCGCAAGCGTGAGGGGGAGTTCAGAGGAGAGGGGCTGCGAGACCTGATAACGTGGGAAGACATCCCTCGTGTGTCGTCAGCGCCGATCTTCGAGCCCGTTCCGTTTGACCACCCGCTTTGGGTGCTGTACTCGTCAGGCACGACGGGGCTCCCGAAGCCGATCGTACACGGCCACGGCGGTATTCTGCTCGAGCACCTCAAGGCCCTCTCTCTCCACAATGACCTGAGAGCGAGTGACCGATTCTTCTGGTTCACTAGCACCGGCTGGATGATGTGGAATTACCTAATCGGGGGGCTTCTCTTGGGCTCGACGATTCTCCTCTACGATGGCAGTCCTGGCTTCCCGGATTTGGATGCCCTCTGGAGGCTGGCAGACTCGTCGGGGATGACCTTCTTCGGGACGAGCGCCGCTTACGTCAACTCCTGCATGAAGGTGGGGCTCCGCCCGGGAGAGACGCATGAGCTGAGGCAACTCAGGGGAGTCGGCTCGACGGGCTCGCCCCTGTCCAGGGACGGGTTCCGATGGGTAGACGGTGTCAAACGGGACGTCTGGCTTGCCTCGATCAGCGGGGGGACTGACCTCTGCACAGCGTTCGTGGGAGGTTGCCCTACCCTCCCCGTCCGCGCGGGGGAGATTCAGTGCAGGTCCCTTGGGGCGGATGTCCAGTCGTTCGACGAGCGCGGGAAATCCGTGGTAGGCCAGGTGGGGGAGCTCGTCCTCACCAGCCCAATGCCATCGATGCCGCTCTTCTTCTGGGGCGACCCTGACGGGAACAGGTACCGCGAGAGCTACTTCGCGATGT
>VBPQ01000183.1 GCA_005877185.1 Nitrososphaerota archaeon | reverse complement strand
GTACTATCTGGCGCGCTACACTTGGTTCAGGAACGTCGAGCCAGAGAAGGTATCGAAGGTCTACAGCACAGGGATTGGCGGTTACGTCATGCTCTTCATCTTCGTCTGGATACTTCTCTTCACGCTTGGGGTTTAGCCGTCTTCGTCAGCTTACCATACTTCACCAGGGTCTCCGCGTAACCCTTATCGAAATCGTCGAGCATCTCGCTCTTCAGAATCTGGTGCGCCGCTCTGACCGCCTTTTCTTCGTCCCATGAGGACAAGCTCCCTTCTTTCTTCTTTGTCATGCTTGTTATGATCCCATTCACCGCCGCGAGCGACCCCCTCATCCTCTCTGTCCTAACATTGCCGGACATTGAGGTCACCTTCTTCTTGGCTGCCTCGAGTTCCGAATTCGCAATCAGCTGCATGACCTCGCTTATGTCCATGCTCCTGCCCCCTGTCTTCAACGCTCCCTGTTCTACCGAGAGGAAACACCGTTAACCTTCGGGCGCGACTTGACCCTCTCTCCTAGCTGAATCCACGTTCGCTAATAACACCCTCGGCAATTAAACCCCTACCCCAGCCTGTGAGAGAGGCTCGAATCCTCCCTCCTGCCGCTCCTCCTCTCTCCCTCGTGAGATGAATCGATCTGTGCACCATTTGGCTGAGCGTCTCTCCACCAATATGAGTTTCTCGGCTGCCGGCGGGCGTGCGGAATGATGTCACCCTGTTAGTCAGGAGGACAGCTCTTCCCATTAGGAAGGCGTCCCTCGCCAGCTCGCTTAGGTAGACACTGAGGAGGCCTTGACGATGCGCGAGATTCTTGCTTCCCGGATACTCGACCGAGAAGTTCTTCGTTATAGTGTCCACGACTATCATTCGACACCCCGCCAGCTCAGCCTTCGTGTGTACGAGCTTCGACGCCTCGATTTG
The DNA here is from genome assembly GCA_005877185.1 of Nitrososphaerota archaeon. GTDB lineage: Archaea > Thermoproteota > Nitrososphaeria > Nitrososphaerales > Gagatemarchaeaceae > TA-13. Next base: position 10,200 of record VBPQ01000183.1, on the reverse strand, counting down.
AGAGGAGGCGTCCGCTGCCCTCATCCTGTAAACCCTTCGGAGGAGCTCGAGGCCGTCCAACCCTTTCGCCCGCGCAATCGCGTCCATCCTCTCGGGTCTGAACGTGCCTTCGGTATCTATGTAGAGGACGCTCGAGTGGCGGGCGGCGCACGAGAGGGCAGCCTGCATCGCGAGCTGGGTCTTCCCCGTGTTGCTCTCCCCGTAGACCTCGACCAATTCACCGCCTCTGTAGCCTCCCTCGAGGAGGGAGTCGATTGCGGCAGAGCCCGAGGAGATTACGGGAAATCCTCGTGAAAGCTCGACCGCCTCATTCAGCGTGATCGTTCTTCCCCCGGGTTCAGCGGAGGCGCTCAAGACTCGTGGGGTCGGGCATCCGCCAGATAGCTTTTTAACTCCGAGAGGGCGCCCGCAGAAAAGTCCGACGTGACTTCGACGCAACCTCCGCAAGCCAAGAGACCGCTGAACGTTTTGCAGAAAGCAACAAACAAGGTCGTATCCGTCAGACTGAAGAGCGAGCTTGAGTACAGGGGAAAGATGTCTAACGTCGACCCCTACATGAACGTCATTCTGGTCGATGCGGTGGAGTCGGAGAACGGGGCTCCAAAGGCAAACTACGGGAAGGTCGTCATTAGGGGGAATAACGTCCTCTACATCAGGATCGAAGACAGACTCTAGGAGGGGCCCTTGGCAAGGTCGCTGCACGTGGAGCAGATACAAGGGTACGGTGTTCAGGACTTTGAGGTGGAAATTGTCGAGAGGAAAGGGAAGGGGCACCCCGACAGCCTCATCGACGGAGCCTCCGAGTCGGTCTCTCTGGGTCTGAGCAAGTTTTACCTGGAGAACTTCGGGGCCATTCTTCATCATAACGTCGACAAGGGGATTCTCGTGGGTGGAGAGGCGAATGCCAAGTTCGGGGGCGGGAGGGTGGTCCAGCCCATCTACCTTCTGGTGGCGGGGAGGGCGACCGCGGTCGTCCCCTTCAAGGGGAGGGAGGTTCGTGTCCCTGTCGAAAAGATTGCCAAGAAGTCGATAGAGGCCTTCCTGAGCGAAACGATGAGGTTCCTCGACCCCAAGAAGCACGTAAGAATCGAGACGATGATCAAGCAGGGGTCGCCCGACCTTGTATCGGTCTTCATGCGGAAGAAAGAGATGCCCATCTCCAACGACACTTCGATCGGCGTGGGATACGCCCCGCTCTCCCCCACCGAGATGCTCGTGCTCAGCATCGAGAGGCTCCTCAACTCCCGCGACTTCAAGAAGAAGTATCCCGAAGTCGGGGAAGACGTGAAGGTGATGGGGCTCAGAAGGAAGGAGAGGCTGGACGTTACGGTCGCCGCAGCGATGGTCTGTGGTAAGGTGCCCGACGCAGACCACTACGCGGGCGTAGTTTCAGACGTGAAGGAGGAGATCGAGAGGCTCGCTTCGGAGGTCGACCTGCGTGTAAGCATCAAGCTGAACGCAGGGGACGACCCGAGGAGAGGGGCCTACTACCTCACGGTGACGGGAACCTCCGCGGAGCAGGGAGATGACGGGAACACGGGTCGGGGGAACCGCGTGAACGGTCTGATCTCCCCGATGCGGCAGTACTCGATGGAGGCGACGGCCGGGAAGAATCCAATCAACCACACTGGCAAGCTCTTCAACGCCCTGGCGATCGTTGCGGCTGAGAGAATCGCCAAGGAGGTGCCGGGCGTGAGCGAGTCCTACGTTCGCATCCTGAGCAGGATCGGCTATCCGATCGACCAGCCGCAGATCGCGAGCGCCGCTCTCGTTCTTGAGCGGGGTAGAACCCTTTCGAGCGTCAGGGGCGACGTCGAGTCGATCCTGGACGAGTCCCTCCGGGCTATCAAGGATGTCACGACGCTCATACTCAAGAAGCGGGTCCAGCTCTTCTGATTCTGAGTGTTGCCCTCCTTCCCACAACGTAATCGGCTACCTCCGACTCGTCGGGGAGCACGCGGTACACCCTTCGGAAGAATTTAAGGACGGTGTGGAGGTCCCTCTGCAGAAGCGAGGCCGAGTTGGGATGAGTTGTCCTGACAGCCTGAGGCCAGTCGATCAACCAGACGCTCCGACCGTCCGTTAAGATGTTGAACTCGCTCAGGTCCGCGTTAATCATCCCCGCCTCCGTGTATGCAACCCTGACGCAGTCGATGATCTCCCTCAGGATGAGAGGAGGGTCATCCAACTCGGGCCTCTCGACCAGCTTCACTCCGCTCAGCTCCTCCAGGAGGACTGTGCTGCGGTCGTGGGCTATCACCCTCGGCACACTCTTGGCTCAGGGAGGATATTTCTCTCGTGGCGGCTTCGTAGTTCCTCGCGATCCAGCCCTTCGTCTCGGACCTTACCAGAGACCTCTTTCTTGCGACATCACGGAAACTCGTCCTCCCAATCTTGAAGAACTTCACAGCGAGCAGTCCGCCCTCCTCCGTAAATGCCTCGTAGACATCGGATTCCTTTCCTTTTGCTATTATCGCCCCCAGAGCCGAGATGAGCCCACGCCTGACGTATTCTCTCAGGGCGAGCGCCTCGATGGCGGAGAACGTCAGGGTGAAGTTGGCGCCCCTCCCCCTCACCAGGTCTCTCCCGTTCAGTCTATCGAGCGCGAAGTTCACCCTTTCCACGGGGATCCCCGCGAGACGAGAGGCCATCCCCGGGTCGGCGAACCCGTACTTCATCGACGCACGCTCGAGGCCCAGGAGGGTCTTCCACTCCTCCTCCCCGAGGACTTTCACCAGCCTCGCCGCCCTTTCAGTCGAGGAGAAGTTTCTCTCCCTCCGCTGCCCTCGAGGCTGCTTCTAGCGCGGCCAATCCCTTCCGGGTCAGCTCGTAGATCACCCGCTCTCTTCCTTTCGCCCTGGCTATGCTCGACCTCCTGACGAGGTCTATCCCCTCAAGCTCTGAGAGATGCTGATAGATGCTCGGGATGCTTATCGACCTCCCCTCCTTCAGTTTCTTCCAGAGGAGATACCCGAAGAGCGGTTCCCCTCGCAGAAGGCGGAGAATCGAGACCTTTGTCGCCCCGAGCTGGACCGGCTTTATGACGAGCTGTTCTCTCGTCACGATGTGCTTCGCCGTCCTGGCGATTCTTGAGATTGCCTTCGTATCCTTCAGTCCCGTCCCGGTGATGATGCAGACTACCCGGCTATCCTTCGACAGAAGCTCCTCTTCCCCGATCTTTCGCATAGCAGCGATGACAGATGCTGCGGCCGGCTCCGCGAAGATGCCCTCCGTTCTGGCTAGCTCCCCCGTCGAGCCGATCGCTTCCTTCGCCGAGACCTTCACACCAAAACCGCGGGAGTCCCTAATCGCTCGCGCGGCAGCGTTCAGGAAGACAGGGTCCGACTCCTCTAGCTCGGTGAGCGCCCCCGCTCCCCTTGACCTTCGCGGTCTCTTCTCTGGGACCTCAGTCAGGGGAGGCGAGCCCTCAAGCTGGACCCCAACCAGCCTGCAGGTGGGTTTCTGAATGATTCCGGCAGCGGAAAGCTGGAGAAGACCGTTCCAGACCATCGTCAGGTGGCCGCCCGTGCCAACGGGGAGAACGATTGCATCGGGTTGGCTCCAGCCCTCGTCCTGGATGATTTCGAATGCCGTCGTCTTCTCACCCTCCAGGAGATAGTGGTTGGCAGCGGTTACGGCGGTGGCCTCCTCCCGCTCGTTGGGAGCGGGTCTCAGATGAGACAGCACCTCGACCTTCGCGCCGTAGGCGATCATCTGATAGAGCTTCCCCGGGTCCGTATTGGGGTGAATTCCTATCCTGGTATCTATTCCGGCCTTGGCCGAGTAGGCGGCCAGAGAGGCACCCAGGTTCCCCGTGGTGGTGCACAGGACTCGTCTTACCCCGTCCCTCTTAGCCACCGACGCGAGGACAGTGGCCCCCCTATCTATGAATGAGCCAGTGGGGTTCCTCGTTTCATCCTTGATGAGAAGACCACCGAACCCGAGCTCGACTCCCAGCCTCGGCGCCGCGAGGAGGGGTGTCCCTCCCTCCCCCAAGGTGACGATCTGGTGCTCTTCGACGCGTGGGAGAAGCTCTCTGTATCTCCAGACCCCCGGCGGGAGCGATTCAAGCTCGCTCCTCTTGACCCTCCGATCGACCAGCGGGATGGGGATGAGTGCGCCGCCGCACTTCCTACATCTCGCTGCGAGATACGCTTCCTCCGTCTTCGTCGAACACGCGGCACACTCGAACCTTTCCATCTCGATCGATATGTAGGTCACGACTTATATATTCTACCGAGAGTCGCTAATTCTTATTATCGATTTTTCCGTGTCGTGGACGTGCTTCGGATTCTTCTCGACACCGACACCGCGGGCGACGATGCCATCGCTATACTGATGGCGCTCCGAGCGAAGAACGCGAAGCTCGAGGCGCTCACGATCAACTGCGGGAACGTAGACTTCGACCAGGAAGTCGAGAATGCGCTCTACACCATCGAGTTGGCGGGGATGTCCGGGAAGGTCCCGGTGTATCCGGGGTCTCGACATCCACTCCTCCGGGAGTGGAAGACGGTCGAGTACATCCACGGCAAGGATGGGATGGGGAACTCTTTCTTTCCGAAGGCGCGGCAACGCCCGGAGAGAAGGCATGCAGTCGACGCGATCTTGGAGACGGTCAACTCGAACCCCGGCGAGATTACTCTCGTAGAGATTGCACCGATGACGAACATCGCCCTGGCCCTCCGCAAGGACCCGACCATCGCCCGGAAGGTGAAGGAGTTCTTCTTCATGGGCGGGACGAATCAGTACCTGGGTAACCAGACTCCGGCCGCGGAGTTCAACATCTGGGTCGACCCGGAGGCGGCGAAGATCGTTCTTCAATCCGGAATGCCGACGACGATGGTCGGTTGGGAGATTTGCATGAGGTATGCGGTGATAGGCGAGAGTGAGTACAGGGAGATCGATGCGATGAGGACGAGGGAGGCCGAATTCTTCGTCGCGGTGAACAGGCAGGTCCGCAAGTATCACAAAAAGGTCAGGGGGGTCGATGCCACCGAATGCCCCGACAGCATAACGATGTCGATCGTTCTCGACCGAAAGATCGCGCTGAAGGTCTTCCCGAAGTACGTCGAGGTAGACAACCAGAGCGAACTGTCCAGGGGCGCCACGGTCGTCGATGACCTCAACGTTCTCGGAAAGAAGCCGAATGTCAACGTCGTCTACGAGGCCTCTTCTCGCCTCTTTCGACGAGCCCTCCACAATCTTCTGCGTGGGGAGAGCCTTAGCGCGCCCGCCCCACATCCCCCTCGCCGGTGAGGGGGTCTAGTGCTCCTGCACGTGTTCCGATCCTAGATCTTCCTCCTCTACCCCACTCCGCGCGCCTCTCGGCTCTGCGAGTTGGATTACGTCTTCTCTTGAGGCAGCTGGAGGTCTCGCCGTGACACAGTTCACTTGAGCCCTCGCTCGATTGCTTTTTCGTAGGCATCCCAGTAGGGGTCGCGCCTTTGAGGAGTGAACCTCTTCGCTCTGCCTTCGTTTGAGACAAACCAGAGTCCGCTTCTTCCTCGCTCGCCGACCCTTCCGATCTCGAAACTCTTCAGGCCCTTGCGCCCGAGCCGCTCAATCAACCCCTCGACCGATTCGCGTCTGCAAGTGATTATCAGCGTGGGTCCATCCCGAAGATCGAGCAGACTCCCCGAGTCTCATCCGATACGTATATTCGTCTCTTCTCGACCAAGAAGCTCCTTCCGGAAGCAACCGCGTGCTCGTGAAGGGCACCGAGCACTCCCCCCTCAGTGGCGTCGTGCATGGAGGTGACTCCTCCTCGAGAGACTCCCGAGACCGCCTCGAGCGCATCGCTAACGGTGGAGCAGAGCGAGAGATAGCTTCTCGCCCTCCCAAGCATTCTTCTCCCCAACTCTCTTTCCACGGTTTCGGGAAAACTATTCGCTAGGATGGCGGTCGTCTCGATCGCCGCGCCCTTCGTGAGAATTATCGCGTCGCCTAGCGAAGCCATCTCGGGAGTGAGGTACCTTCCATCTCTGGCTACGCCGAAGACGACTCCCCCTCCAACGACTGTGAATCCTCCCCCCGGGTAACTACCTGTATGCCCGGCGACGATTGATATTCCCAATTCTTTGCAACAATCGCCCAGCGCTTCGAAGTAGGCCTTCAACAGGCTAGCCGAGAGTTCGGTCGGCAGGTTAAAGTCGAAGACTGCGAACTCCGGCTTCAGCCCGGTGGTCGTGAAGTCCGATACCAGGTGGTGGAGGCTGAGCCACGCTGACTTCTTCATCCCTATCGCGGGTATCATCGATACAGGGTCTGACGTAAGGATGAGGGACCTTCCCCCCCCGATTGACACGACCGCGTTATCGAACCCGCCTCTGGGTCCCACCTTCACCGCCGGATTGGGGGCACCGAGGTTGTGAAAGACGATGTCAGAGACGACCTCGGGCTTAAGCTTGCCGAATCGGCTTCGATGCCCCCCCACCGGTCCAGTCAGTGGGCTAACGGAAACCAAGCTTCTTGAACGCAGGAGAAGCCGCCTTTATTATTGCGAACGCGACAGGCACATAGACAACGTCGAAAATTGTGAGTATGTCCGGCAGGGCCGTCACGAAGCCGGTACCGACATTCACTGGAGACCCGTAGCCGAACAGACCGTAGGTGTAGAACACCCAGTCTGGGAGTAGAAACGCGATGGTTTCGTACACGGTCGCAAGACCCATCACCACGACAAGGGTCGTCCTATCTTTCTTTCTCGCCCATCCTATGAACAGGGCTTCGGGCGCTCGGGCCCAGACGATTCCGAGGGCGTAGATCGGAGGAAATCCCCTGATTGCAACGTTGGTTGACTCCCCCACGAACGACCCTAGAGCCGTAGCGAAGAAGGCAGGCCACGGCCCCGCGAGGACGCTAAGGGCCATGTAGATCGGTGGGGACCAGGTAAACTCGCCCAGCGGTTGCGGGAGGGGGATTACCAGGATCGTCGAGATGGCTATCAGTGCCGAGAAGACTGAGATGATTCCGATGACTTTGTTCTTGCTGACCACTGGTTCCTCCGAGAGCATGCCATTAGAGAGTGCTGGCGGAGACTTATAAGTTGGTCAATAAGCCAGTTATAGCGTGCATCCGCCATGCGAGATCATGATGGAGGTCTTCCTCCCTTCGATGAGGGCGCTAGTCGCGAGGAGACTGAGGGAAGAGGGAGACTCCCAGGGCAAGATTTCACGGCTCGTCGGAATAACTCAGGCGTCGGTTAGCAACTACCTCTCGGCCGACCTTGGTGACGTTTACTCGAAACTCTCTTCTATCGGGATAGCGCCCGAGGAGGGAGAGAGGTACGGCTCTCTCCTCGCCGAGGACGTGAAGAAAAATCCCGTCTACGCGGTCTCGACACTCTATTCAATCTGGAGCAACCTTCTCGGGAAGGGAGTCCTGTGCGGCTTCCACCGAGAGGGCTACCCATTCCTTGCTGAGTGCGACGTTTGCGTCAAGATGTTTGGTGCGAGCAGGTCGCTCCCTTTGGGGGCACGGGACCAAGTTTCGCGGGCAGTCGCCCTTCTCGAGTCTTCTCGCTCCTTCGTCCCGATAATGCCAGAAGTCTCTGTAAATATCGCATACGCTGAAGGAGAGGCGAGCTCCCCAGAGGAGGTCATCGCGATTCCAGGAAGAATCGTCAAGGTGGGGAGCTACGCGAGGTCACTCTCTCGACCTGAATACGGCGCCTCGTCTCACCTCGCGAGGGTTCTGATCCAGGTCAGGGCGAGAAGAAAGGACGTTCGCGCGGTGATGAACCTCAGGTTCGACCGTCGGATGGCGGCGGTCATCAGACGCCTCGGGTTGAAAATCCTCAAGACAGGCGGGGAGTATCCGATGGGAGCCGAAGACCCCATCGTCGAGGGGATGAAAGGGAGGATGGTGACCGCAAAGGAATACGATGCCATCGTCGATAGTGGAGGGCTGGGAGTGGAGCCGAGCCTCTACCTCCTAGGGAGCGACCCAGTGAAACTCGCGGAACTCGCCATCAAGGTGTCGCGGGGGTACTCGGTGAGTTAGTCAGTCAGACGGGGACTTCGACCCTCTTCCCCTCCATCTCTGACCTGTCTACGCAGGCCTTCACAAAGGCTCGGTAAACGGGCTCGGGTCTCTCGGGTCTGCTGACGTACTCGGGGTGGAACTGAGTTCCCATGTAGAAAGGGTGCTCTCCAAGCTCGAAAATCTCCGCCCTCCTCCCCCTATCGCTGAATGCCGAGTAGCGCAACCCCTTCTCCTCCAACCGTGGAAGGTACGCCTGGTTTAGCTCATACCTGTGCCTGTGCCTCTCTCTAAGTGCCCTCCGAGCCGCATCGTCCCGCCGAGCTCCGACACTTCCCTCTGCTCCGGAAGCAGGTCGATCACGGGGTCGGGTGTCGCTGGGTCTATCTCCGTGCTATTCGCCCTCTTCAGGCCGAGGACGTTTCTCGCGAAGGAGACGGTCGCGAGCTGGAAGCCGAAGCACAGCCCAAGGAATGGTAACCCCTTCTCTCGAGCGTAGTTCGCGGAGGAGATTTTCCCCTCGCTTCCCCTGCTCCCGAAGCCCTGCGGGATGACCACACCGTCGAAGGAGTCGAGGAGTTTCAACTTCGCGGGTTCCCGCTCGACTTCCTCGGCTTCTATCCAGGTTATCTCCACCCTCGACCCGTTCGCGGCCCCCGCGTGAAGAAGGGCCTGATTGACGCTCACGTAGCTGTCGGAGAGACTTGCGTACTTGCCGACCATCGCGACCCGTACGGTCTTGTCGTAGTCGAGAAACTTTCCCGTCACCTCGTTCCACCTTCTCATGTTCAGCTTTGTCCCCCTGAATCTGAGCTGCCTCTGCACCGCCTTCATCAAACCCTCCCCCTCGAGCGTCTGGGGCACAAGATAGATCGAGGGGACGTCGGGGTTCGAGATGACGTTCTCGACCGGAACACTCGCGAACAAGGATATCTTCTCCTTCGCCTCTGCGGGGAGCCTCTTCGTCCCCCTGACCACGATTACGTCTGGCTGCAGTCCGATTCTGCGCATCTCCTGCACGCTGTGTTGCGTCGGTTTCGTCTTCATCTCTCCCACAACCGCGAGCTCCGGGGCGAGGCTCACGTGCAAGAAGAGCGTCTTCGAGGTCCCCTCCTCCATCCTCATCTGCCTGAACGCCTCGAGAAACGGAAGACTCTCGATGTCCCCCACCGTCCCCCCGCACTCCACGACGAGGACGTCGAGGTCCTTCGCCTTCGCCAGTCCCCTTATCCTCCTCTTGATCTCATCCGTGATGTGAGGGATGATCTGAACCGACTTCCCGAGAAACCTCCCTCTCCTCTCTTCCTCAATCACCTCTTTGTAGATCTGCCCCGTGGTGATGTTGTTCTCGCGCGAGAGGTCGTGGTTCAGGAACCTTTCGTATGTCCCGATGTCCATGTCGGTTTCTCCGCCGTCGTCGGTGACAAAGACCTCGCCGTGGATTATCGGGTTCATCGTCCCCGCATCGACGTTGATGTACGGGTCTATTTTCATGCAGGTTGCGTTTAGGCCGTTGAGCTGGAGAAGCTTTGCAACAGCGGCGGTGGTGATACCCTTCCCCAGACCCGACATGACCCCGCCAGTGACAAAGACGTACTTCGGCATATTGTGCAAGGGAGGTGGAGTATAATTAAGCATTTTGAACCGTTCGGCGGCTCTGCTTCAGTCGAGTGATTTGTTGGGGGGCGATTCATTTCGATGTCCATCGCAATCTGATTGGCCCAGGTCATTCGATAATTCTCCCTCAAAGAGCCCGTGGCAAAACTGAAGCAGCATGCGAGGACATGATTACGATGCAGGTCGATCAATCCTTCACGGCCCAAGGCGACCGCATTCGCGGCTCTCCCAGAGCCCGATGAAATTTGGAAGCCTTTCACATGCGGATCACAATTATGATAATCTGAAGGTTGAACCCCCAAGAATCAGGTATAAAGTCTCCCAGAACCCCGAATAGTTATTATCAACGAGTCAAACCCTATTAACTGGTCAGATAAACCAGAGATATGGCTAGCAGCAGGTACCTGGTCCCCTCAGCCGGTGTCATTGTTCTCCTCGTGGTGGGGGTGGCGGCGAGCTTGTATCTCACAAGCGGTACGGGATCGACGACCACTTCATCTAGCGGGGGTCCAGGCAAGGTGGTACAAGTCGTTGCTGGCGAGAACTTCTGGGGGAGCCTTGTCTCTCAGCTCGGAGGAACTCACGTCTATGTGGTGAGTATTG
>VBPQ01000180.1 GCA_005877185.1 Nitrososphaerota archaeon | reverse complement strand
CGCGGAGAACGAGCTGCAACAGTTCTCGCGGAACCTCTCCGCAAAGCGTCCCATCCCCCCTAAGATCATCTCTATCCTACAGGAGCTCCCCAAGAACTGCGATGCGATGGACGCGCTAAGGGTATGCGTCGCAGCCCTGGGAGTCTTCGACGACCCGATGTACTCCCTTCAAGAGAAGTCATCATCGATCGCCGCCAAGATAGGCACAATCGTCGCGGCGATCCACAGGCACAAGCACGACTGGGCTCCCATCCCCCCGAAGGACGACCTCAGCTATGCTGCCAACTTCCTCTACATGGTCACGGGGAAGGAGCCCTCCGAGTCGGACACCCGATTGATGAACGTCTTCTTCATCCT
>VBPQ01000179.1 GCA_005877185.1 Nitrososphaerota archaeon | reverse complement strand
CAACAAGCAGAAGTTGATGGGGTTCGGCCATCGCGTGTACCGGACGATGGACCCGAGGGCGAAGATTCTCAAGGAGATGGCCAAGGAGTTCCTCTCCTCGGAGAGGGAGAGAGAGGATTTCCAGATCCTCCTGAAGGTCGAGGAGGTGATGAGGAAGGAGAAGAATCTCTACCCCAACGTCGACCTCTACTCCGGTCTGGCCCTGAACCACATCGGAATTCCCACTTACCTCTTCACCCCCGTCTTCGCTGTCGGGAGGGCGCCCGGATGGCTGGCCCACGTCCTCGAGCAGTACGGCGACAACAGGATCATCCGACCTAGGGCGGAATATCTGGGGCCACGGGATTCTAAATATGTCCCCATCGAGAATCGAGCGGCAAGCAGATGAGAGTCGAGGCGCTGATCCACCGGAGCCCCGTGACGATAAGCTCGAGCGCCACCGTAAAGCAGGCAGCAGAGGTCTTCGTCCGGGAGGGGATCGGTCTGCTCGTCATCGCCGCCTCCGTCAGTCCTGTGAGGGCGGAGGCAGTGCTCTCCGAGAGGGACGTCGTGAGGGCCGTCGCGGCAGGGATGCCGGCGAGTACCTCCCTCAGCGCAATCTCGACGAAGAAGCTCGTGAGGATAAAGAGGTCCGACCCTCTCTCCAGGGCGGTCTCGCTCATGATGCAAAATCACATCAGGCACCTGGTCGTCGAGAACGACGACGGCACGCTATTCGGGGTCCTCTCGATCCGCGACTTCTTCCTCGAGAGCAGACTTCTCGAGTCTTTTGTGAAGGAAGAATCACTCGAGATACACGGCGGCGACTAGTCAGTCAGGGTGGACTACGAGATTCGCTTCCCTGTCTTTCCCTGATTTTTCTCCGACTTCAATCGCCTCCTCCCTTCAAACCTTAAATAACTTGAAGGGGTTCGCGAATTTTTGGTTGCCTCTCTTCGGTGATATCGGCTCTGTCTTCATGATGGCGGTCGTCGGCGTAGTCTTCACCCTACCGGTGATCATCATCCCGAAGATACTCGCCCCTCATAAGCCGAACCCGATCAAGAACTTGCCCTTCGAGAGCGGGCAGGTCCCGCTGGGAGGAGGGAAGATGCACTTCATGATGCAGTACTACGCCTACCTATTGATGTTCCTGGTCTTCGACGTGATGGCGATGTTCCTATACGCATGGGCCGCCGCCTATAGGCCCCTCGCTCTCGGCGTCTCTTCGAGCTGGCTGATTACGCTCTTCATCGGGGTGCTCTCCGTCCCACTCGGCTTCGCGCTATACATGGCGGGGAGGAGGGAGCTGTGGTAACGGTCCAGAAGACCGGTACATACAACGCCCTCGTCGGTCGGCTCAACGAAATCATACAAGACAACATTGGGGCTCCCCTTCGGTACCTTGTCAACTGGGGGAGGCTCTACTCCCTCTGGCCAGTCCACCTTGAAACGGCGTGCTGCGTACCCCCCGACACGGTCATACTCGGCGATAACAAATCAATCTCAGAATACGCGCCGGGAGATTCGGTGACAGGAATTAGTGGGCACGCACAGGTAACCCAGACCTTCGACCGCGAATACAAGGGATTCCTCGTGGAGGTCACCGGGCGGGGGATGCTTCCACTCCTCATTACCCCTGAGCACCCGGTGTTCACGGCTGCCCGCGAAGTTCGAAGCGGCAAGGGCGAGTATCTCACTGGAACCTCATGGAAGAAAGCAGGCGAGCTGGTTAGTTCACCCCCGGTCAAGGTAAAGGGTCGCTTTGTCTTCCCTAACAAGACCCATGATTGTCTTCTGATACCCAGAATCAAAGGCTATGTCGGTTTGGCAACCATCCCTCTCGAGCATTACTCGACACGTCGCGGCCTAGCTATACTTAGGGGAAGAGGTGAGAGTCCCTCATTGGAGCTCCCTCTTTCTGTAGAAACGGCATGGCTACTTGGAGTCTACGTGGCCGAAGGTTGGACGACTAAGAATCACGACGTCTTCTTGTCACTAGGCAGGGATGAGCGCTCCTTTGCCAACCGCATATCGAGAGTGGTTAGGTCTCTTGGTTATTCACCGCAGATCAAGGAAAAAGAGACGACACTGGTGGTCAGATTCTCTTCGAGCATTCTCGCACGAGCCCTAAGAGAATGGTGCGGCCACCTCGCAGAAAACAAGAAGATTCCAGATTTCATCTTGTATCACAGAAGCGAAGCCTTGCTAAGGGCATTCCTGAGGGGCTATCATCTAGGTGATGGAAGCGTAACGAAGGACAAGCGAGGACCCCGCTTCGATCGGGCGAGCACGATTTCGAGGATCCTCGCCCTTCAGATTCAACTTGCCTATGCCCGACTTGGGCGCTTTGCCAGGATCAGGAAGGAACCACGTGAAGGTACCTCAAAGATTCTTGGAAGAACGGTAAAGACGAGAGACGCCTATTCCATCTCCATCCTGAGCTCGAAACGAAAGGTTGCTGATTTCCGGATCAACTCCGAATTCATAGTTGTGCCCATCAAAAGAATTTCAAAGTTGCCGTACGATGGACATGTGAAGAACCTGGAAACCACTGACAACACCTATTTGGTTTCTAATGCAGTTGTCCACAACTGCAGTGTCGAAGTTGGGGCCGCAGCGGGCTCGAGGTTCGATATGGAGAGGTTTGGGGCTTTGGAGGCCTTCGGTTCGCTGAGGCAGTGCGACCTCCTGATCGTGATGGGGACGGTGACGAGGAAGCTAGCCCCGAGGCTGAAGCTGATCTACGACCAGATGGCCGAACCAAAGTGGACAATCGCAATGGGTGCGTGCGCCATCACAGGTG
>VBPQ01000053.1 GCA_005877185.1 Nitrososphaerota archaeon | reverse complement strand
AGAGCTGGATGCGACCGTGCTCACGGTCAGCACTACCTACGCTCAGGCGGACGTCCTGCTCTCAGTTACGACCGGGTTCGACCATACCGCAAAGAGTGAGGCCGCCGTCGCAGACGTTACGTTGCTCCCGGGGACAGCCAATCAGGTGACCGCCGACTTCGTACGTTCCGAAGCGGTTGCCACATGCAGCGGGGTCTCGGGTAGCAGCGAATTGGTGAACCTACAGGTTGCCGGTCAGACAATCAACGTTTCCGGTCAGCCAAACCAGACAATCACTGTCCCGGGAGTTCTAACCCTCGTAATCAACGAGCAATCAAGCTCGTCTAGTGGGGGAACCAACTCAATCACCGTGAACGCCCTTGACCTAACGACTGTCGAAGGCATCCGGGTGATCGTCGCCAGCGCACACAGCGACATAACCTGTGCACCTCCATCGCCCGTACCACCGCCGTCCGTGCAGAAGGACTTCATGACGGGTGGGGGTTTCATAGTGGTAAACGGCAACCACGCGAACTTCGGGTTCGTTGCGGGCTTCAAGCCGGGGCAGACAACTCCGAGCGGCCAGCTGACCTACACCGACCACGGGACGGGCATGAGAGCGAAGGCGACGAGCATCGACACGTACTACAACCCTAACGGCAGTACGGGAGCCACCAGAACCTTCACGGGGCGTGCGGAAGTAAACGGAGCCTCCGGATATTCCTTCACGGTCACGGCGACAGACAACGGAGAACCCGGAAGAGGCAACGACTACTTCAGCATAACACTGACGGGCCCCAGCAACTTCTACTACCAGGCGGGGAACACTCTGGGCGGCGGCAACATCCAGCTCCATACTTAGGAGCTCTTTGGGCAGCCACCCTTCCTACTTTTTCTTCATTCCCTGAGACGGTACCCTTCACGAGGTGTCGGAGGCGGGAACTCGGGCAGCCTCGATTCAGGGAGAAGTTCGGGTGAATCAGATTCCGCTAGGAGTCGTATGCTCGACTGACTGAGTCTTGAGTCGCACGAGCAACGCCTGGAAGGTTTCGTCGTAGGCGGGACCGCAGGTCCTCTTGAGCTTATCGATCAACCCATCGATCTTTGGGTCCATGACGAGTTGCTCTTCAGGGGTGTGAAGGGTCTCTCGTAGCCTCCACACCTCCTCCAACTGCTTGCTGACTTCCTCGCAGGAGCCTGCCTGCACCGTCCTTCCTTGTGCTTGTGTGAAGATAACTGTTGTCGTTGTGAAGCTTGGGTCGGGGGAGGGCTTGGGACCTCGGGTAACCAGCCACGACAAACATTCGTATAGCGTCGGCCAGACGCTCCTGCTTGGCGAGCTCGGTGATCGAAGCTGTCTTGTTCGATTTCGGTGGAACTCTAGTTCAGCCGAAGAAGTCGTGGCCGGAGATAAGGAGAGAGGGCGTCAGGGCGACCTACAACTTCCTCAGGAAGAGTGGACTGAAGCAGAGATTTGAGGATTACGCCATTGTGAACGAGAAAGTCTTCAAGAGATATGCGGAGATGGAGGCGGCAGAGGAGAGGGACATCCCCGACATCCTGAAGTACAGAGAGCTGATCGGTGAGCTATTCCCCTCGTTGTCTAGACGCAAACAGTCGAAGCTGGCCTCCGAGACGAATGATGCCTTCTGGGCGGTGACGGCGAGATCGCAGACGCCCTCAAGGAGGGTCCGAGTCGCCCTGAGGAAACTGAGGTCGATGGGATTGAGGATGGCGATAATCTCCAACCACCACAACGGGAAGTCGCTGCGAGGGATGCTTCGGAGTTTCGGGATCAGTCAGTACTTCGAGGTCGTGATAGTCTCCGAGGAGGTCGGCGTCAGAAAGCCGAACCCCAAGATCTTTCGGGTCTGCCTCTCAAGACTTCGGCTCAGGCGAGATCAGGTGATCTTCGTCGGAGACTCTCTCCTCTACGACGTCGTGGGAGCGAGAGCCGCCGGGATCGTCTCCGTCCTCTACGCCGAGAAGGCCCCAGACGAGCTGAAGACACCGCGGGACAGAAACGGGGTGAAGACACGGAAGAATCCGGGGGTCGTGCCGGACTTCATCATAGGCGACCTGGGCAGCCTCCCTCGGGTCATCGAACTGCTGGGCGGACCCGCTAAGTAGCTCATCGTTAGAATTCTTCCTTCGTACGCGTCACTAGGTTCGCCATGCGCAGATACTCACCCCGGAACCACCCCGCCCGAACTCCAGAAACACATCCCTCGGAGAATGAAGGGTGCACGCCATCCTGGCGAGAAGTGCGGGGTTTCTGAACCCCACCGGGGTGACGAGGGGACCGAACTTGACTCTGTTCGTGCTCGCAGTCTATGCACCCAGGGTAACCCAGCACTCGGGAGAGTCAAGGCCCCCCACCTGTCGGTATGAAATGGTCAGACCGCAACAGGTATCCGTACCCCACCCTCTCCCCTAGCTTGCCCACCCCAGAATTTCGTGGATCTTCATCCCGCCCCGAGGCTCCAGCCTGAGGCCGCACTGCTGAAACGAGAGCAACGGGCCTCCCGTGATTTGGCTGAATAAGAGGATCCCATGGGAGCGACTGAAGAGCACCTCTTTTCTCGCTCTCGGTCGCAACCCAACGGATAGCCATCGTAAGGGATCAGAGAGAAAGAACGAAAAGGGGGGAGGCGAATCCAGGCCTAGACCGGATTCACCACCTACGTACCCACGTAGACTGCCACATCCGAGTCTGTCTTGCCGCTCTGAACAACGGTGAATGCTGCGTACACCTGGCCGCTTGAAAAGACCACGTTATTGTAATCGCCGATGAAGTTACCTGCCCCAAAGAAGGCGTTGTCGAAGTTCGAGGCGAACCCCTGGATGTCCTTTGTCGTGAATGTCGAACCCAGATCGGTCGAGGTGGCGAGAGACGTTCTGGCGAACTTGTTCGGTATCGGCGAAGAGTCGTACTGGCGGTCGTGATAGACAACGTACACGTTGTGCGTACTCGCGTCCACGGCGACCCAGGGGAACCACTGATCTTTGTTGTTGGTTGAACCTGGTGGCTTGTCCTGATTGACCTGAAGAGGCGTACTCCATGAGGCCAGACTTGCTATATTCGAGCTGGATAGGAAGACGTCTGTGTCGGTGTTCCTGCCACTCGGGCAGACGTAAGAGGTGGCGGGGCTGCTGGTGCGAGGACCTACAGAGGTCGGGAATGGAAATTCATCAGCGTGCGAGCGGTCGTCGCTCCATACAACGTAGAGATTCCCGTTCAAGAGGTCGACCGCCAGATTGCCCGCCGAGTTGAGCCTGAAGTTGCTGCCACAGACAGTCTGGCGCCCGTCTTGGTTGATGGGGTAGTCGTTCCCACCGTCTATGACCGTGCCTCCTGCCGTCCCGGGGTCAACCTTGAAGGGGCCCGTGACAGAGAATGTCCCGCTGTCCACCTTGACGACAAGATACTGGTCTCTGAACCCATCGGCGGCCCCGTTGAACTGCTGATTCTCGAAGGCGACGTAGACGTCATGGTCGGGGCCGACCACTGGCACCGAGAACTGGTTCTCGTCGCAGACGCCCTTTGGATTCGGGGTAGAAGCGGCACCGTTTACCAGTGTCCTGCAGAAGGCTGTCGATGCGCCGTTGATTTCTATTGGTGAAGAGAAGGTGTTACCGTTGTCATCGGAGTAGGCGAGCATTATTGGAGAACTCTTGTAGACATGACTTGGGAAGTTGAACCGGGTCCATGTCACGTACACCCTTCCGTAGTAAGGGCTGGCCGGGTCATTATCCACCGTCATCCATTCCTTGTCGTTGAGAACGCTACAGTTCTGCCCACTGTCGTAGTATGTGACAGTTCCCAATCCAGAGGGTGGGAACAGGGGTGGGACTATGGACCTTCTCCAGTTCAATCCGCTGGAATCGAGTGACCTGAAGACGAAAATTCCATTCTCGCAGAAGGTGGCGCTTAACCCCAGTGAGGAGTAGAAGAACCTGCTTATCTTGTTGCTGAAGACGACAACCGGGTCGCCGGTGGCGATGGGCGCCTCGAGAAGAACGGGGGAGCCGGAACCGCCCTTCGCGGCAAGTAGCGGAAACGGGGTCAGGTAGGTCTGAAGGGCGCCTGAAGTCTTGGTGTAGACTCCTCCACCTATCGGAGCGCCGATTCCATAGTCGTTCGTGCCTGTGACCCAGTTGGTCGCGTCGGTAGCTTTGACGGCCACGCTTGGCTCATTTTGGGGTCTATTATTGGGCGCGGCTAGAAAGGCTAGGGAGCTCGGTGAAGCAGCAACAGAATCGGGGGCCTCGTCAGCCCCAAGAAGTTGACTCAGGTCCGCTGCACCCAGGCCGTTGTCCTTCGTGAACCTCGAAAAGAGAGCGATGCTGGAAAGCTGAGGAACGCCGCGCGGAGGGCCGTTTGTCGTGGTTGACGAAGGAGTGACGACCAACCCGGATAATGCAAGAGTAGCGAGGAATGATATTGTCATGATTGCAATCAGTCTTGGATGAGGAAAGCTCGTTTTCACAGGCGCAGCGAACCTTCATTGACTTTATATGCGTAGCTAGCTTCCAGCAGGCCTCTCCTTCTCAGATGTAGCCTTCTCGGGTCTCTCACGATGGCTCGCTCACCATCAGGTTTATCTTACAACCTCACTGGCAGCGCCTCGATGACGGGAAACTCTTCGCGCTTTGCCCGGCTCGTAAGCATCAGGGTGCGACCGGGAAAAGAGACGGATTTCGCGAAGACCTTCGAAGAGAAGATTCTCCCCTCCGCCCTTAGGGAGGCGGGACTCCGCCGCCTCTACCTGCTTCGCTCGCTCGGGTCTCCCGCCGAGTTCGTCACGTTCTCACTCTGGGATTCCGAGAAGAAAGCAGAGGAATACGTTAACAGCGGCCGCTACAAGAGTTACGTTTCGAAATTTTCCCAAATCCTCGAGGATGAGCCGACCATCTCTAGGTTCGTCGTCGATGTGCATGCGGTGGGTCAGTCGGTCAAGCCGCCGAGTAATAAGAGACGTTAGTTAGCTGTTCCCATATTCATCGAATCATACGGCTAGACGCCCGACGAAAAAAAGGGGCGCCCACGACTCCTTCTCGACTCGACTACCGCAAGGCGAGATCACAGTACGACGTACACCGCCTTGTGGCGCCTACCGAAAGGTGAGGCGTTCGACCTGAACGTTCTGTAAATCAACCGCGTCTCTCGGAGAGAGCTCGCACATTTGCCTCGATTTCATCTCTAATCTTTCTTGCTTCTTCGAGCGACTTTCCCTTCGGATCCCCAAGATTCCACTCGATGAGTTTCTTCCGCATCTTTGCGAGGACCGGGCGGGGGCAAACCGCTTCCACCGAGCATCCCATCGTCACGACGAGATCAGCCTCTTCGATCATCTCATTCGTGAGCATCTTTGGCTTGTTCCGGGAGATGTCGATTCCGTCCTCTTGCATCGCTAGAACTACCGTCGGATTCACTTTCGGGGCGGGAACCGTTCCCGCGCTAGAGGCTGTCAGGCCGTACTTGCGGGCGAAGGCCTCCGCCATCTGGCTTCGGCCGGCATTCTCAACGCAAACAAACAAGATTGAGCGCTTTGCTTCTTCCATCACGCGATTTCTTCCCTCATCGTCCAAATATAGCCACGCGCACGGCACCAACGAGGGGCCCAGTCTTGTAAATAGCTGTCCGTCAACGTAGCTGGAGAAGAGGGAAGGACACGGATTCATGCTGGGTCGAACACAGCGCCAGTCAACGTTCCGATGAAGATACTCCCCCGAAGACTCGTCCCGGCGATCAAGCCAACCTAGTGGTAGATACTGCCCTCGTCGGGCGGCTTCATTGGCGAGGGTCCTCTTGGCGCCTGAAGCTCATCGAGGTCAATCTCAAACCCTACCATCTTTGAGAGCACCTCGAGCATCCTCGCCACCGACCTCGGGTGCGGAAGAGGTTCGCCGTGATTGACGGAGACCTTGTACCCTCTCATCGCGTACCCCTTCGCCAGCCCCACGACCATCGAGGCAAAGAAAGGGGCGGGCTCATCTTTGATCAGCTCTACCCCGTGCGATTTCAGCTCGTTCACACCTACTAGGTCAGTTGCAAACCCCAGCACGGCGGGCGTCTGGTCGGGCGAGAGAGGCGCCTCGGTCCATCTGGCGCCGATGGAATAGACCTCACCCACCCCGAGTCTTCTCGCGTACGTCAGGACAGCGTCAGAAAACTCGTACTGGTCGTCGAGGGGAGAGGAGTCGCCCCCGAAGAGGACGATGTCACGCTTCCCCCGATGGAGGTGGAACTGATTCACGACCAGACTCACCGTTCCGTCTTCGCGGACTGCAACCTCAGGGGAGAGTGCGGAGGAATAGAGGGAGGCGAGAGGGACGAACTTCATCTTCTTCATCATGTAGCTCGCGAGTTCCCGCGCCTGCGAGTAGAGGGCCCGGTATTGAGGGATGGAGGTCGAGAGTGACACTAGGAGGGCCGGCTTCTTCAGGGCGCCGGCGTGATGAACTTCAAGCTTCTGCCACACGATCTTCCAAGACAATGCAAGACCAAGGCTATATAATTCTCGCGACCGCACGGACGACGTTGACGGACATGAGCGACGCTCGCGGCCACGTATTCTGGGACCGCCTTAACGGTCGGAGAGGCTTCGACGTGATTGAGTGTGATGACGGTTGTTACATCGACGCCTTCGATTCCAAGACTTCGCAGCATCCGAAGAAGGCCCCCCAAGCAGCCGGGACAACACTTCAGAGCGGGTCCCGCCTTAAGTAGCGGGTGCGTAGGGAGGGCAGAACCCTTCATGACGTCTTACTGGAAGACGCTTTCACACAACGGGGTCGCAGTCCCTGAACCCTACCTACCCGAGGGCTTGAACGTCAGGGTAAGGGGGAGGGAGGTGCGCCTGCCCCCGCTTGCGGAGGAGATGGCCTATCATCTCGCGAAGAAGAAGGACACTCAGTACGTCAAGGACCCGTACTTCGTCACGAACTTCATGAAGGACTTCGCCGGGCTCCTCCCCGATTGGTGCAGGAGCGCGAAGTTCGAGGAGTTTGACTTCTCCCTCTTCTACGAGAAGGTCGAGCGAGAGAAGAAAGCGAAGGAGACGATGGGCAAAGAGATGAAGAAGTCGCTCGCGGACGAGAGGAAGACTCGCAGGGAGGCACTGAAGGCAAGGTACGGCTACGCAACGGTGGACGGAAAGAAGGTCGAGATAGCGAACTGGCTCGTCGAGCCGCCAGGTCTCTTCATGGGGAGGGGCGCTCACCCGCTGAGGGGCCGCTGGAAGCCGAGGGTGGCTCAGAGGGAGGTCATCCTGAACCTCGACGAAAACAGCCCGGTTCCCCCGGGGGAGTGGAGGGAGGTGGTCCACGACCACAACTCGATGTGGATGGCGAAGTGGATTGACAAGCTCACGGAGAAGGAGAAGTACGTCTGGCTCCACGAGAGCGCCCCCATTCAGCAGTCGAGGAACAAGGCCAAGTACGACTCCGCGACCAAGGTCGGGACGCAGCTCGAGAAGATCAGGGCGAAGATACTGAAGGATCTCGGTTCGAGGGACCCGAGGGTTAGACAAATCGCGACTGTCTGCTACCTTATCGACCGACTCGGACTCAGGGTAGGCGACGAGAAGGAGGAGGACGAGGCCGACACAGTCGGGGCGACGACCTTGAGGGTCGAGCACGTGAAGCTCAACGACGGCGTGCTTGAGCTCAACTTTTTGGGGAAGGACAGCGTGCCGTGGTCGAAGAAGGTCGAAGGGGCTCCTCCCGCCGTTGCGAAGAACATCCAGGAGTTCATCGCTAGAAAGCAGCCGGGCAGGGAGATCTTCGACGGGATCAACTCTAGCATGGTCAATCGCTTTCTCTCGGGCATCGTGGCTGGGCTCACCGCGAAGGTCTTCAGGACGCATCACGCCACCCGGGTCGCCGAGTCATACCTGAAAACAGAGGACCTGCGCGGGAAGGAGGAATCGGAGAAGCTCTATCACGCGAAGTTCGCCAACCTGAAGGCCGCCGAATTCTGTAACCACCAGCGGACGGTACCTAAGAACTGGGAAGAATCTCTCGAAAAGAAGAAGGAGAGACTCAAGGAGCTGGAGAGCCGAGTCAAGAGAGACGAGAAGAGGATCGGGAGGCTGAAGGTGGAGATAAGCCTCCAGATTCAAACCAAGAACTACAATCTCAACACTTCACTCAAGAATTACATCGACCCGAGGCTCTACAAGTCCTGGGGCGACTACGTCGGGCTCGACTGGACCAAGATCTACACGAAGTCGATGCAGCGCAAGTTTGCCTGGGTTTCGTATTCGAAGACGAAGTGGGAGACCGAGAAGAAGGCCATCGAGGTCGTCACCCCGTCCAACCCTTGAGGCTCACTGACCGTGGAAGACTTCGTTGGCCCGTAAGTCTCTGCTGGTTGCCCCTTGTGGGGATGAGCCCGAATCCCCGTCCAGTCGGCAGGCCGGCCTCTCGCGCGTACGTGACTACCTAAGGTACGAGGTACCTGGGAGGAGAGGGCTCTGGTCCGAGGGGCGGGAGGGGCCAGAGCGGCAGCGGGCGGGGTGGATCCCTCGGCTCGGATGAAACTCCGACTACTGCTCGTTCCATTCTTTCGCCTCCTCCGGGGTGACCTTCAGCTCCGTGATGACTCCGCCCCTCAGGACCCGGAGGCTGACCGTCTTCCCGATGAGCTGCTCGTCCAGGGCCTTGTGCAGCTCGTATAGGCTCGCCACCTCGTGGTCGCCTATCTTCACGATGATGTCCCCGACGAAGGCACCGGCCCTGCTCGCGGGGCTTCCCGGCTCGGTGGAGAGAACCAAGATCCCCTGAGCCTGGCTCAGCTTCGCGGCCTTCGAGAGCTCCTTCGGAAGGGAGATTGGCTCGGGGGCGATCCCGAGGTAGGACCTCCTGATCTTCCCTTCGCGGGTCAGCTTCGAGGCGATGCCCTTGAGGGTACTCACCGGGACGGCGATCCCCCTCGAGGAAGCGTAGGCCACGTTCATCCCTATCATCTTCCCGGAGGCGTCGACGAGCGGCCCGCCCGAGTATCCAGGGTTGAGCCTCGCGTCAGTGATCACGGCGTCCTCGACTACGACTCCCCACCATCCCGGAATTGTCCTGCTCGGATTCGTGACGATCCCGGAGGTTATGTTCACCCTGCTACCGAGTGAGTTCGCGAGTGCCAGGACGAACTGTCCAGACTTCAGCGGCTGAGAATCCCCAACCTCTATCGGCGTCAACCCGGTCGCCTCGACCTTCAGGACCGCCACGTCAGAGGTCGGATCGCGGCCGAGAATCTTCGCCTCGAGGCTCCTTCCGTCCTGCAGCTCGACCGTTGCGCTCCTCCGTCTTCCAACGACGTGGTTCGCGGTCACCACGTGCCCCTCCTTGTCCCACACCACTCCACTTCCTCCCCATCTTCCCATCTCCACCTTCACCACGGAAGGCGAGACCCGCTCTGCCAGACCAGAAATGGCGTCTGATAGAGATTGTAACAGCTGTAAGCCATCTTCCATCTTTCGATTCACCGTGAGGGGTATGGAGGGAGGGCTACTTGTTGAGTACTTTGACTAGAAACCAGTCACGCCTAAGCTAGGCGAGAGTTAGGTATGTATTGAACATCTGGAGCCTCTGCGGCCTGCGGAACCTGGACCTTGAATAGATTCGGGAGATGTGACCGATGAGTTCGTGCGCAGCCCGGACAGCATCGTTGAGGGTGTTGCCCGCGGCGGTCTTCGCTTCCACGTGGAGCTCCCCGTTGGAGAACCTCGCGTCAATCTGAACGCTCCCATTCTCGGTGACCCACTTGAGAGTCGTTCCCTCCTCGTTCTCGGAGTAGCCTATCCAGCGTAGTGTCCCGAACCATCTCCCCTTTAGCTCAGAGACGATCTCTCTGACCCCCATGTCGTAGGGAAGCAGGGTGCTCAAGAGCGGAATGCGAGAGGGTGCAGTGCCGAGAGGGTGCATCACCATCACACCCCTCGCCTTTTCTGTGACCCTGTAACCGTCGGAGGCTGCCTCCACTATTCCGTCCTCCTGAAGCCTCCCGAGTATCCTGGAGAGTGTCTCGGGGTGTGTCCCCGTCTTCCTCCTCAAGCCGTCGAAGGTGAAGCCAGTCAGCTCCTCCTCCTCGATGAAATTCAGGACAGCCCCATCCCGCGCGCTCCTCAGAGGATCCGGTAGTTCGGGATTCACTCTATCTTCGTCCCTCCCCGTCGGGATGCCATCGGTCAAGCTCTCTGTCTCCTCCCCCCAGCGCTCGTCTCCCTCATTTAGCTTCTTCGAGTACAACTTGTGACTGCCCGACGCCCAGAGTGTTGCCCACGCCGATGAGAACCAGGTTGTCTCCTTCGGTGGTCTTCTCCGCGATGAGCCTCTTCAAACGCTCCACGACGAACGGGACGGCGTCCCCGATCTCTTTCTTCATCGTCGTTATCGCCTCCACGTCGGACTCCTTGACCAAGATTGCGTAAATCGGGATGCCGTGCTTGGCGGCAACCTCCTCTATCTGGAACTTTTCGACCCCGATTCCCCCAATCGCGGCACCCACCCCCTCCGCGATCTCTCCTGTCTTCTCCCCCTCAAGCTTGAGTGCCGCGTCCACCATTATGATCGCGGCCGGCTTGACGCCCATCTCCTCTATCAGCCGTCTTAGGGCCACCCCGGGTTCCCCGACGTAACCCATGGGACCCTCCGCCTTCACCACGTAGAGTACTCTCCCCTCGTGCCGAGTCACGCCCATCACTGTGTCTCTCCCGAGAGTCTGAACTGGAGCGCCGCCGGTGAGGAACCTCGATGCAACCGTCGGCCCGAGCCCGTCGCCGATTGGCTGCGCCTCCCTCATTGCTGTCGAAGCCTTTGCGAGAGCCTGCGCCTGCTCCATTATCTGCGGCATCATCATCTGCAGTTGAACGAGAGTCATGTATGAACTCGTCTTCTTCCCGGTAAGATAGTAGTGCCTCACGACCTTGTGAAGTGTTTTCAGGGCGCTCGCGACTTCGAGCATGTTCTGTGCGACCGAGACCTTCACCCTGTCGGCGCTCCCGAGGAGCGAGCCTACCTCGCTCCTGATTCTGTCGTCCCCCGTCCTGACCACGTGCTCTATCTTCGAGACGACCCCGCTCGGGTCGACGCTCTCCGGCATGATGGTGACGTACTCCAGGACTCCATTCACCCTCTCCGAGATCTCCTCCTTGTCGGCCCGGTCTTGCGTGATGTAATCCAGGGCATCCTTCTTCGCCCCGTCCTCCAGCACCTTGAGCCGGTTCAGCGACCGACTGATGCTGCTGAGGGTGACGTAGTACTGGATCCTCTGGCCGTAGAGGATGAAGACGAAGAAGAGAGCGTACGTTGCAAGATTGAAGAGGGAGCTCAGGTCGATCCCGGCAACCAGCGCAAAGGAAGTCAACCACATGACTAGCCCATCTCCTTCTCCTTCTTTCCATACGATTGGGTGCTGGTCGCCACAGGGTGGAGGAGAAGAAGACGAGCCAGCCTCCTAACCAATCCCGTGATCGGCCTGCGCATCCAGATGACGAGGAAAGCGTCAAAGACAGCGTAAACGAGCCCGACTGCAACGCCCAGCTGTAGGACCCCTAGGTTGTAGGCGACGAGGATAGAGGCGAAGTCTATGAAGGTCGCAACGGAGTTCTCGGCGAGTTCCTGACTGCCACTATTACCACTAAGCCAAGTCATGACCAAACTCCCCCATGCGATACGTAGCCCTCATGCAAGCGTTCATCACGTACCGGATGTCGTTCTTCGAGAGTATCTCCTTCGCCTCTTCGCTCTCGAGACCCAGCTGCGCCCAGAAGACGGGCGATACGCCGAAACGCCTGCTGAAAACCACCACCTGCTCCGCGACTCGTGGAAGCTCCTCGCTCGGCCTGAAGACGTCGACGACCTGAATCTCCTTCGCGAGTCCTTCCGGGACATCGAAGAGACTCGGGTAAGCCTTCTCTCCAAGAATCTCCCGCACACCCGGATTGATCGGTATGACCGTGTAGCCGTGCTCCTTCAGGTACTCCGGTACAGTGTGTGCGTCCTTCTCTAGATTCCTCGACGCGCCTACAACTGCCACAACCCTGTACCTCTTCAAGACCTCCATCGGCGAGATGGTTATCGAAGGCAGAGGTCTTCTCTCCCGCACTGCATTCTCCTCGAACTCAGCCGCGGTCATAGCCCAATCACCGAGTCGATCGAGAGAGCTCCGCCCCCGAGCACGAAGAGAACGATATCGAGGAGGATGTAGAGCACGTCCAGCTCGTAGCCACCGATGTACCCCTTCTTCATCTTCAGCTTGTTCAGGGCCGACGTCGATATCATCTCGATCACGAAGAGGAGAGCCACGACGGGGACAATCAGTCCCAGTATGAGGAATATCCCTCCCACGAGTTCGAGGGTCGTCGCGAGTGAGGCAGCCACTGCAGGCAGTCCCATACTCTTCATCCACTGCGCGGCCTGCTCCCTCCCCTTTTTGGGCAGCTTGAGGTTAGCGTGCAGTATGAAGTTGGTTCCGACCCAGACTCTCACCAGGAGCGCGAGGTAGGGGGTGTATGGAAGAAGCGGTTCGAGTATTCCTGACAACTCTTACTCCCCTACCCCGCGAATTGCCTGATGGGGCGACTCCACGAGCCTGACGGAGGTTTCGTTTTCCCTCCCGCCGCGCACGAAACGTATCCGGAGCACATTACCCACCGAAACTCCGGAAAGAGATAGCAGGAGGTCCCTCATCTGCTTGACTTCTTGGTCTCCCACTCGAACTATGATGTCTCCCGACCTCAAGCCGCCTTCGTAGGCCGGGGTGTCCCTCCCAACCTCCGCAAGAAGCACACCCGAGTCGACGGGGAGGTTGAACCTCCTCGCCATCGCCGGATTCATGTCGACACCCGAGATCCCAAGGAAGGGCCTCACAACCCTCCCGTGCCGCAGTATCTGCTCCACGACTCTGTTGACCGTGTGAGTCGGTATCGCGAAGCCGACTCCCTGAGCGAAGGGTATCATCGCGGTGTTGATTCCGATCACGTTGCCGCTCAGGTCCGCGAGCGGGCCTCCGCTGTTTCCCGGGTTTATCGCTGCGTCGGTCTGAATGAAGCCTTCCAGGACAAAGTCAGTCCCTGGGAGAGGTCTCCCGAGGGCGCCGATCACTCCCATCGACACAGATGGACCGCCTGGCAGGCCAAGCGCGTTGCCTATCGCGAGCACTATCTGCCCCGCCTTGAGACTCTCCGAATCTCCCAGGTTGGCGGCGGGCAGGTTCACGCCGTCAACCCTCACAAGGGCCACATCCGTCGCCGGGTCCGTGCCAACTACTTCCCCGACGAAAGTCCGTCCATCCTTGAGTGTGACTTGCACCTTCGCGGCACCGTCGATGACGTGGTTGTTCGTCACTATGTAACCCGTCGAATCAATTATGACACCCGATGCCTGACCCTCGAGCGGGACGACGCCGAACCTGTAGTCTCTCGCGAGCCTCACGCTGTCTATGCTCACGACGCTACCGCTCAGCTTCTCGACCGCCTTGATTATCTGGTCGTTAAGATCCGAGAGTTCCAACTCCTACACCTCCAGCCCCCAGCTCACCTTTCGGGTTGGAGTGATACGCACGCAGACTCGTCCCTCCTCGCACTCGACCTTCTCCGCGATTCCTCTGACCTCTATCCCTCTTACTCGCCACGGGCGCGTCGACACTAGGTCGTCGACGACAAACGCGACTTTGTTATTCCTCACGATGTTGCGAAACTTCAGGGTCCTCTCAAGGTTCCAACCCCCGAAGTAAATGTAGCTGCCGTCAAACTCGAATGCCACCGGCACCACGTGGGGCTCCAGTCCGGGAGATGCGGTGGCTATCCTGCCGAGTCTCTGTTCGGCCAGGTAGTCCGACTCCTTCTCGCTGAACTTCACGCCCGCCTGTTTCTCTTTCATCAACTCTCTTCACCTAAATCCCCAAGACGGCGTCGACGGACAGAGGTCCCCCGCCCAGCAGTAATAGCGTCAAGGCCCCGGCGAGGTACGCTATGTCCAGCTCGTAGCCAAGAAGGAAGTTCTTGTGTAGCTTGAACTTCGAAAAGATCGTGGTACCTACCATCTCCAGCGCGATGAGGAGGGCTGCGAGTGGAGTGAGGAATCCTATGATTAATGCGATTCCTCCGACGAACTCGACTAAGGCGGCTCCCGCCGTCGCCGCCGGGGGCAACCCCATCCCCTTCATCCTTTCCATCGTTTTTCTGTTGAGCTTCGGGTATCCGTGCGCCACGAGGGCCGCCCCGATCACCAGCCTCAACGGAAGCGCGACCAGAACCCCGAGACTTCCTATGAACTCGAACATCTTGTTATCCCACCAGACGTACACGCAGTCAGGTTTATATATCTGGTAGTCTTGGGCTACTAAGTAGGTAACAGAGATTTGAGTAAGTCATCTCAGCTTAACCAAGAAGTTATCGACGGATGCAAGTCGATACACGCTGCGTGGAACGAACTCACCAAGACTTGGACCCTGCCAATCATTCACGCGCTCGGGCTCCAGGAGCCAGCGAGGTTCAACGAGCTCAAGCGGAGGATCAACGGCATAAGCGCGACGAGCCTGGCAGAACGCCTCAACGAACTCGACAGGCAAGGCGTGGTGCAAAGGAAGGTAATCCCGGAGACCCCTCCGCGCGTCGAGTATTCCCTGACGAAGAAGGGAATCGAGTTGAAGGAGATACTCGGCGGCTTGGCAGAGTGGGCTAGGCGATGGGAAGGCAAGAATCCCAACGAATCTGGCTACGTGCTGACCAAGTGAGCCGTACCCTCGACCCTCCACAGTTCGTCGGTGGGAGAGTCTCGGATTAACGTCCTGCGGCCTCCTTTTTTTTGAATCAGGGTCCGCCCTCCCTTCCGGAATCTTCCTATCGAGGTGACGGGGGTGCCGAGAGGGGCCAGCGCGCTCCTTACCGCCTCCTCCGTTCCGCCCTCCGCCGCAATCAGGAGCGCGCCGGAGCCCATCAGTCTCAAGGGGTCGACCCCTAGAACAGCGCAGACCGCTCTGGTCTCGCCGGCCACGGGAATCTCGCGTTCATCGACTTCAAGACCGAGGTGCGATGCGACCCCCATCTCGTAGACGGCACCGAGAACTCCGCCCTCCGTGCAATCGTGCATCGCGTGAACGAAGCCCGTCTCGAAAGCCTTCTCCGCTTCATCGACAATACTCATTCTCTCGAGGAAGCGGGAGGCCCTTCTGACGGTGGCCGGGCTCGCGCCGCGTCTGGCAGCCTCCTCTGCTAAGATGGCGGTCCCCTCGATCCCCGCACTCTTTGTCATCATGAGGGTGTCCCCCACCTTTGCCCCTCCGGCGGTGACAAACGACGGGGCGATCGCGAACGCTGTCGTCATGACGATCGGTCTCGCCAGCCCCGGCGTCACCTCCGTGTGGCCGCCGATGATGGTGATGCCGAGCCGCTGTGCCGTGTCGGCCATCTTGGAGGTGAGCTCTTTCACAGTCCCCTCATCCACCCTCTCCGGGAGGAGGATTACGGACTGCATGAAGCTGGCCCTATTCCCGCTCGTCGCGACGTCGTTGGCGCTGACTACGACGGCGTGGCGTCCCGCGTTCCTCGCGATGCCGGTGACAGGGTCGGAGGAGACGATGAGGAATCCGCTTCGTAGTTTCACGACGCCGAAATCTAGGCCGACCCCGGGGCGGACCACCAGCTCCTCCGAAGGCGCACCCGTCATGTCGAGGATGTACCTGGTGAGCAATGCTGGGGGGAGCTTTCCGAGTGAGAGCTTCAAGTGCGTCCGACCCAGCGGGACACGGCATTTATTGAGGGTTCGGGGAGGAAGGGGAGTGAATCTCGAGACTTGTTCCTTGCTTCGGGATGACCCGCTTGATGCTTCGGACGAGGGGAATAGAGACGAGGAGGCCAACGACAGCTTGCGCGACGTTGAAGGGGACCTCACCCGCAGCCGAGACGAACCCTAGTCCCAACAAAGTGCTTTCATACGCAAAGTAGGCGAGTACCATCTCGGTGCCTCCCGCTAAGACCGAGAGCGCCGTCCAGCCGAGCTTCGCGTCGACGGTCAGTCCGACGGCAAGGATAATCGCGAAGGCCAGTCCCCCGAGTCCCAGCCAGAACGAGGCAGGGACGGTGAAAGCAGCGTTGAGCTGCGGGCCGACCGGAAATCCCAGGGAGAGCTGGTAGTTCCCCGTCCAGTACACGGCGCCAACGTACCCGATGATTAGCGCTACCGCGACCGCCAATGCCGCGGTAATCCCGCGCCACGCCTTTCCCGAAAGGTTGCTGAGCTTTCGGTTCCCCAAGTAGCCCACGATGAAGCCTTCGGTCGCCTTTATGACGAGCGTTCCGGGGGCGAAGAGAGGAAATCCCAAAAAAATGTCAGAGAGCATCGAGCCGACGCCGCCCGCGACGGCCCCGACGTACGGCCCCATAAGAAGGGCAGTCGTGTACACCATGATCTCTCCGACGTTGAAGTACCCGTTCGTGGCCGGTATTCCGGCGCTGAATGCCGCAGTCGCGACGAAGACGAATGCCGTGAAGACGGCTGCTCCTGCGACTCTCCTGAGGTCAGCCACGTAACGGGGAAAATTCGGCTGAA
>VBPQ01000178.1 GCA_005877185.1 Nitrososphaerota archaeon | reverse complement strand
TCGGTGCCCTGGGTGCTGACGGTTAGGCGGGACGTGCCCGGTGGTGATCCCCCGGCTATCTGCACGAAGGAGGGGAGAGTGTCTCTGGAGAACGTGCCTTCTTGCAACGAATTGTACAAGGTCCCACCATACTGCGAGCCTTCGTATGTCCAACTCCCTATGGCTGGAATCAGCACCTTTGCGCCGAGGCTGCTGGCGTTCTTCCAGACGTGGCCAAAATCGGCGAGTTCTTGCGCCTCGGTCTCCGAAGCGAAAATCCCCATGGGCTGAGCGGCCACCTTAGCATACGCATCCCAGTGAATCACCACATGGCCCGGGTAGATGGAGTTCAATTTTTGGATCCAGAGTGGGTTGACGTGGTCAGAAGTGTTCTGCGCGACTGAGGGACTGACCCAGGCCATTGACGGCCATCTGGTGCCGCTCAGCGGTGTGACGATTCCGTACTTGACCGCAGCGTGATTGAGGATGAAGTGAAGCGAGGGATAGGTGGTAGTCAAGTTTTCCATCATTAGGTTGAATGTCTTTTGCCCGACCGCAGCGTAGTAGACCGCTGCCTTTTCGAGCCAGATCCCATTCAAATCCAGCTGATTGACATAGAGCGAGACCTCATCGTAGACGGATCGCGCAGAGGTGACGTTGAAGATTCTGAGGTCGATCCTGCCATAGATGACCGATGCATACTGCCGAAGGGAGTCGACGTAGCTCTTGATTACTGGCACCATACCAGAGGAGATGAACCGCCTTTGAACTTGGTTCACGGCTGTGACGATTCTCAGATTGTCCTTGCCGAAATTCAGCGCGAGGTCCTTCGTGACATTGACGAGCATGTCGGGGCTTATTCCAAGCTGGATTTCGGGCACGAACACATCGCCCGTGTATCCGAATAGCCACACGAAAATTGGCCCACCGGAGTAACCCGAAGCGGCTGGAAAGGGATAGGACGCGAAGATAATCAAGGAGATGACAGCAAGCGAAACGACCTTCAAACCAGAATGCCTCGTGTCCTCATCTCCCATCCGTCCTCTCGTGCCTCATGCCAAGTACACTACTCCTCCCGCACCTTTTATCTGGATTCGTCTAATCTACTAGAACAGTCCACCCAGGATGAATTGATTTCTAGTTCTCCCAACGCGCGGTTGCCCGAGCATGACTGTGGACGCAGCAGAAGCAGAGGAAGCAGGGGGAGGCGCAGGTAGACTGAGAAGGGCGAGTGTGCGTGCGCGAGTCGGGGGGGAACCAATCACACGAATTCTAAGCGGGCCCGGTGGGATTCGAACCCACGACCTATGGTCTGAAAGATCTCCAGCTCCGCAGGCGAACACCCGGCGGTTGATGCCCTGATCCGTGTTGGATGTGTGAATCCGTATCTCTAACACACTCTACCCACAACGGATGGCTGGTTGCCATGTTGCTCTAGGCTACGGGCCCCGTGATGCGACGAACACCACACTAGTTATGTTTTAAGGAGGAGGCCAGCGCCTCCCTGATTCGCTGTGCAACCTGATTCCCCCCCACATCGAGTACATACGGCCCGAGGCGGGGCCCCTTCTCGGAGCCCACGAGAATGGAGTAGATTGCGGGGAAGAACTCGGTTGGCTTTAACCCGTTTTTCTTGATGACCTCGAATGCCAGCCCCTGTACCTCCTCTCCGCTCCGACAGGCGACGACCCTCTCGGCAAACTCCGCGAGAGACTTGGCGACAGACTCCGTGAACTCACGGGGCTCCCGAGCGGTCGCCCCCTCCCTCTTCGCCCAGTTGAAGGCCCAGCGCATTCGTTTGAGGAGGTCCTCGCTTGTCCCCTGGATCATCCCGTACGATGTCAGCCTCTTCACGACGTAATCCTCCACCCTTCCGTCGGGGGCGAGTGAAGCGAGTTGAGCGAGGAGGCGATAGGGGACGTTATCCCGCTTCGCCTTGGGCGGGTTCAGCAGCGACGAATACTCGTACAGCCCCCGTAACCGGGCGTCCTTCAGGGTGTTCTCATCGCGTTTCTCGGAGAAGTAGTAGTCTTCGAG
This sequence comes from Nitrososphaerota archaeon, assembly GCA_005877185.1. Taxonomy (GTDB): domain Archaea; phylum Thermoproteota; class Nitrososphaeria; order Nitrososphaerales; family Gagatemarchaeaceae; genus TA-13. The sequence goes on along the minus strand of VBPQ01000178.1, from coordinate 1,276 downwards.
GTCGTCGAACTCGTCCATGTACGTGGGCACGTCGTCGAGGGAGATGTTCCGAGCCCCCACGATCCTCTTGAACATCAGGAGGCGGAGGCTTTCGGGAGAGGCACAGTTGAGCCACTCTTGAGGCGTGACCAGATTCCCCGTAGACTTCGAGATCTTCCTCCCTGTCTTGTCTTGGAAGAGCTCGTACCTCACGTGCAGGGGGGGCGGAAAGTTCAGCACATTCTCGCATATCCAATCGTTGACCCTCACCGAGTCCGCAATTTCCTTCCCGATCGCCTCGAAGCGGATGTCCAGGGCGGCCCAGCGTGCGGCGAATTCGCTCTTCCACGCTAATTTCCCCTCTCCGCCTGTTACCCTAGCCGTCCCCCTGTGGCCGCATCCTTCCTCGAAGCCGTGTCCGAGCTCCGTTCTCTCGCAGCTGTAGGAGACGGTGGCAGTCTTCGGGTCGTACGAGTAGGAGTGCGTCGTGTATATCCGCCCGCAGTTCCCGCAGACCGGGGTGTACGGCAGGACCTGCTCGTACTTCGTCTGGCCGACCATCTCCCTGATCTTCTTTCCGATCAGTTGAGAATTCTCCAATATCCTCTTGATCTGTTTGTCGAGGAGTCCCTTCCTGTACGCCTCGGCACCGCTGACGAAGGTGTACCGGATTCCGAGCCTGTCGAGCGACTCCCTCAGCAGTGCGCCAGCGTGCGCGCCATAGGACTCGTGACACCCGAATGGGTCGGGAATCTTCGCGACGGGGTGGGCGATGTAGTCCCTCAGCCACGCGGGATAGCCTGCCGGAACCCTCCTCAGCCCATCGAAGTCGTCTGAGAAGGCAATCAGCTCCGAGTGGTACCCTGCGCTCTCGAGGGCCATCTTCACCCCGTAGCTTCTGATGGCGTCTCCGACGTTCCCTATGTGAGGCGTCCCCGATGCGGCGATGCCGCTCTCCACGCGGATCAGGGTGAGGCTTCGACCCAGCCTCTTCTCCCTAGTGATGACTTCGTCGGCTACCCTGTCGAGCCATGTCCCTCTTCCGATGATCTTGACTTCTTGCTGCAACGCGCGGTAAGCGGTCCGAAGCTCGCTCGGTATTTAGTCTATCTAACGGTAGTAGGGGACAGTAACCTTCTCCATCGGCTTCCCCTCTCGGGAGGACCTGACCTTCTTTACCGCACGCTGGAAGTGTTCGGCCGTCACGATGGCTTCCTCGGCGTGCTTCTTCGCCTCCTCCGGTTTCGGGTACCTGGAGAGGAACTCTTGCAGGACGAGGGAGACGGCGGTGTTGACT
>VBPQ01000177.1 GCA_005877185.1 Nitrososphaerota archaeon | reverse complement strand
TCCCGCCAAAAGACCAAATACGCTTCTGCCCTCGCAAGAGGGGTTGCAACGGGAAGCAGCCGAGAAGCGTCCTCGGGCTAGGATTGAAACGCTCGCAGACCTGATCTTCGGTCTCTCGCTCTCCGTGGGCTCCGTCGCGGCCATCGCGAGCTCGCCGGCAACGCCCGCCGAAATCGGGAGCCACATACTCGCCTTCATGTTCACCTTCCTTCTTCTCATCACCGCCTGGCTCATCTACACGGGTTTCATGTCGGTCCTCCCCGTCGAGACGAGGACCATCGTCTTCCTCAACGTGGCGCTTCTTCTGCTCGTTACGCTGATTCCCTACCTGCTCAACAGCGTGGAGTTCATCAGCCCCTCAGTGCCCGCGGCCGACGCCTCGGCGATAAAGGATGTCGCCTCCATCCTCTTCGCTCTGGACTTCACGGGAATCCTGGTCATCATGGCGGTCTTCGCGCATGTTTTGGGCCTTGAGGAGAAGAAACTCGTCGCTCCTGAACTATCCAAACTCTTTCGCAACGGGAGGAACAGGATGGCGGTCCTCGCCGTCCTGACGGCAGTCTCAATCGCGCCTCCGTTCGGGCAGGTGTTGATTCTGGGAGTGCCTGCGAGACTCTTCATGTGGTACGTGCCGCTAATCTCCTACTGGGTTGGGAGGGCAGTCAGCCCGGAGAGTCGCACCTACAAGATATCGCGGGCGGAGTAGCGAGCGGAGTTTATCGCACCTGAGGGACTGAAGCACAAATAATTACGCACTGCTCTTGCACACGCCATGCTCGAGGTGAAAGTGAGGGAGTTCAGGCACTCTGACTACGACTCCTACGCCACGATTCACAACGCCTTGGACCCGACTCACCCACTCTTACTTGAGAGAGCCAAGTACGAAGACTCCTGCTTCGGGCGGACGAAGTATCGGATGAAGAGGTATGTCGCTGAATCTGATAAAGGCGAAATCATCGGTGTCGGCGGATTCGAGCATCTGTTCTTCTCGTACCACCCTCATAGGTTCGCCCTCTCGGTCGAGGTGCATCCAGCTTGGCAGCGCCGCGGCATCGGTGGATTGCTCTACGAGCGCCTCGAGTCGGAGCTCCGCTCCGTCGGCGCGGAGGCGGCGTGGGCGCTTGTCGATTCAACTCAAAGCGAGGGCATCGCTTTCGTCAAGAAGAGGGGGTTCGTCGAGAAAAGAAGAATCTTGGAATCGACGCTCGACCTAACCTCCTTCGATCCGGCGAAGTTCGAACCCCGCGCGAGAGAGCTGGAGAGCAAAGGGGTCGTAAGCTCGGTTTGGTGATGAATAGTGAACGGATCGAGTTTGAAAAGCGTTCTTGAATTGACGGGTACACGCAAGGTAAGGGGTGGAGTAGAGCCTTTACTGAGCCGGGATGGCTCCGATTTGGAGCATGATGCCAAGAAAGTCGATCTCCGACCAGAGCTCCGCCACCTTCCCGCCTTCAATCCTATAGATGTGGATCTCCGACCATCCGACCTTGTTTCCCGTAGCGGGGACGCCGTTGAACTCCCCCTTGTGGGTGGCGCGGGCCGTCGTCCGCTCGACGACCTTGTTCCCTTCTGCTAGCAGGTCCTCGATGGTCGCCTGAACATCCGGGAACCCTTTGACGACGACTCCTCCGAGAGCCTTCATCCCCTCACGTCCCCTCGGCAGCCTAGGGTCCTTGAAGTGATGCTCGAACCTGGGGGAGAAGAGCTCGTCAACGATTCCGTGGTTCGCCTTGTTCTTGAATTCTTGAACGAAGCGTCTGACGAGGCGCTTGTTCTCGTCCGTGGTGGTAGTCACAGTCGGAGGTTCGATTCGACAATATTTAACCGTTTGGTTAACTATTATCCCTTCAGGAGGGTCGCCAGGCCATCTATCACTGATGCCCAACCAAACCGTGTGCTCTCCCGCAATCCCCCGTCCTTCAGCTTCTCGTGCAGCAGCGAGATTTCGGTCCCGTCTCCGCGTTCCAGGAACTCTACCGTGACCAGCGTCTCGATCTGTTTCAGGTTGGGGTCCTCCGCGATCCAGGTGTACACCAGCCGCTCCGGCGGGACGACCTCGAGAAACTTCCCCCTTACCATGTGGAGGCTCCCGCTCGGTGATTCGACGCCTATCCGAAACCCGCCTCCCACCCTGAGGTCTATCTCGGCAACGGTGAGGACGAAATTTTTCCCCACCCTCCACCATTTCTTGAGTTCGGTAGGGTCGGTCCAGGCGCGGAAGGTTCTCTGACGAGTCGCTGGGAAGACCCGGGAGATGCGAAGAGAGTCTTGGGATCTCTCTACCTCGCTCATCCGCTCTTCCCGCCCCTCTCGTCGCTCTTCAAGTAATCGGCAAGCTCGTCGAGTTGTTCCCTCCAGAGCAAGCTGTACCTTGCTATCCATCTCGCGGGCCCGATCAGCTGAGTCGCGTCGAGGACGCACCTGTACATCCTGCCATCCTTTTCACGCTTAAGCAGTCCCGCATCCTCAAGGACTTTCAGATGTTTCGAGATCGCGGGTAACGATATTGAGAAGGGCTTTGCAAGCTCGCCGACGGTCATCTCACCCGAAGCCAGCTCCTCCAGGATTGCCCGGCGTGTCGGGTCGGAGAGGGCAGAGAAGGTGCGGTCAAGATCGACTCTCCTGCCAGGTGAGGGCACAGACCGGAGGTGCTTGAGGCCGTGCTCCGGTGCACGACTCCTCCCACGAGCAGGAAGAACCTGTGGCTGCTTCCTTGAATCTTCGCCGAGACTATGGCCCCCCATCTCGATTTGGATTCGAGCTAGTGATATTTTTACTTTCGGTTAAGTATTAGATAGGCCGTCCGAGGTCAAAACAATGCGACGGCGAGCAGCAATAGTCCTAGCACAACGAACGCGAAGTTGAGACCGGGGTTGTCGTAGCTCATGTGCGCGATCGCAATCCTCCTTCGGCGGCCAAGATAGACGCCAGCCTGAGTAAGGGCGTCGAGGAGTAGGTGGGTACAGGCTATGGTCACACCCAGACCTGCCCCAAGCAACTCGAATGCGGATTCGGCAGAGAGGTTGAAGATTGAGTAAGGTAGGATTATCGTCGCGATTCCTACCGCGGCTCCCCACAGCGGTGCGATGAACACCGAATGGGTAATGAAGGAACGGATGGGGATGTCATTCTTGCGTGTATGGCCGAAGACGTCAGATGCCCGGTCTTGGAAAGCAGGAAGATACTCAGGCCGAATGAGAAGATGTTGTGGGTTACGGCTTTCAATTTGTGAACAAGCCAACCGGCGAGTGAGGTTCCACAGTTAACAATCCTGCGCGATCTATGCGATAGACCTTCGAGATGGGTTCACCCTTAGATCATGTGGACGCCTAAAAATAATAGCACCCATGTTACCCGCGCGAACAGGTCGAAGAGGAAGGGAGGAGTGTCTTCATCTGCGTCGTTCCTGTCACCGAGGTTCACAGCCTGCAGGGAAAGATTATTCTGCAGACTAATCGCTCCAAGGCAGTTGTCCATCGGCGGCGTACTTGTCATTGAGGGACTGCAGAAGTCTCTCGAACTCTCTCTTCGATTTCTCGACGCCAGGCGGCTTTCGCGTGAACCCGACTTTTCTCGACCAATTTCTCCACGAACGCAGAACCTTCGCGTGAGTGCCCGTCTCAGTGTGAACCTCCTCACTTCTCGAGCTCACGTGCGGCCTTGGGAACACCTCTTTTCAGTAACCCTTTCGCGTCGGTTCTGATTTCGCCCTTCCTATCGACAACGCGGAGCAGTGTCGAGGCTTTAGAGGAAAGGGATGCGATCTGCCACTCCTCCCTCGAGGTGCTCACTGCCAGAAACTGCGACCAGAGACGGCGGTGCACGAAGGTAACCTTTCCTGACACGAGCTTCGTGGTCAGGACGTCTCGGCGTCTCCAGAATCTGTTGAGGACCCTCCAGATCCTTCGACCGCTCGGGTGACCCCACCAGGAGCCCCGCAGCGGCCGACCGACGACTATGGCCGTGACGCTAGGAAGCCTTGAGTCAGACTCAAGCAGGATGCCAACGCGTCTGAACTCTCTTACAACAAGCTCGAGCACCTTCTCTTCGCTCTTACTTCTTTTCATCAGGTGAGTGTCAGATGTCAAGAACTACAGCCGTAAAACATTATCGTGCTGAGGCTCGTGCGCCTCCGCATCTCTCTTTATTGATTTGAGTCTCTCCTGCGAGGGTGACGGCCGCTAGGCCACCTTGGGTGAGGAATTCTGTTCAGCGCTGACGGTGGGATTCGCCCTAGGTTGCCGTTATCCAGAAAACGAGCATCGGTAGCTGCCAAAACGGAAAAGACACCCAAAATACGCCACTCCCTGAAACGGCTCTCATGGAAACAGTCAGAGTTCGTTGCGCTTGCGGAGCCGCCCTACCCAACCCTGAAGAATTCGCGCGTCACTGGAGTCTGGTTCACGGTTCAGCAAGTTGTTGCGACACCACGTTCGGGGAACCCGACGAGTACGCTAGACATCTGAGATACTCGCACGGACTAGCCAACAAATTTCTGCAAGCTCCCATCGCGTCGTAGACTGCGAACACCTCGGCCGTTCGCCAGCCGGTCCTCTACTTCAGTGAGCTCGACGTCCAGCTCTTTTTGTAATGGTAGTATGGAAGTTCACCGGTCGCCTGATGTGACCAAGTAAGCATTCTTTACTTCAACGGAAATTTGGGCGTTAATGTCTTCCGCTGAGAGCCGAAGACAGCTCCTGATTCGACCGTCCGCTCATCTTGGCGCATACACGCGCATCATGCAGGTGCGGCTCCGATATCGCAAATCAGACTTATTAGGAAGAGGGAGGTTCTGTATCGTGATGGCTACTGTTGAGCAAACAGTTGACATCGCTGCTTCTCCAGAAAC
>VBPQ01000052.1 GCA_005877185.1 Nitrososphaerota archaeon | reverse complement strand
GGGCTCAGCCCAGAGGTCACTCTCCTCAAGAAGCAGCTTGAAGGCAAGAACCTGAACACGAGATGGAGCGGAGGAGGAAATCCTTAACACCCAGCGCGGGTGACGCCCTCATATTCGGTGAGACGTGACGGCTAGGTCCCTCGAGAATCTTAGAAAACGAAAGACGACGGGCGGGAGGACGCAGAAGGCTCGTGGAAGGCGAGCCTACGAGAGGGATGGATATCCTCTTGAACCGGTCGTCGGCCCGCTCGCGAAGCGATTGTCCAGAAGAAGAGGTGGCAGGGTCTCGGTCGGACTGAGTTCAGTCGATTCTGCGAACGTCGCCGACCCGACTGCCGGTAAGGTAGTCCGGGCGAGGATCATCAGAGTGAAATCCAGCCCGGCAAACAGGGATTACGGGAGGCGAGGCGTAATCACGAAGGGAGCGACGATCGAGACTGAAGTCGGTGAGGCAAAGGTCGTGTCGCGCCCGAGCGACGACGGCGCGGTGAACGCGGTCCTCGTCGTCGTCAAGCCGCGTTGAAGGCATACGAACGCTTCGTGATCTGGCTCGAGTACTTCAACTCGGAGCTCAAGCGGAGGCAGGGAAGGAGGGTGCCTCTCGACGCGGCTATAAGGTCGCCGGCGCTCAAGGAACTGGAGGAGGCCTGCAGGAGACTCGCCCTCGACCCCAAGCCGCAGGCGGCGACCTTCCCCAGGTCGGCCAGAACCGGGTCCGGTTACGTCTCGGTAAGGAAGGAGGGGACGAAGCAGAAGCTTCTCGTCAAGATAGCGAGGCAGCTCTCCGTCGTCCGCGGCGAAGAGCAGAAGGCCACAAGGAAAGTTTAAAGGTGAGCATCTGACTTTTCTGCCAATCTTGCAAGATGTAGGCGAATTTCTCCACAGAGCTAAGAGCGGAAGGCTGATTTTTCGTCTCTCAGTTCAGGTGGTGGCTGGCTCAATCCTCCTGGATTCAAAGGGTCGAAGACTTGGAAGGGTGGTCGAGATGATCGGGCCGTCGAGCCACCCCTACGCCTCCGCCGCGCCGACGAGCAGCCGAGTCAGCGGCAAGAAGGGAGACCGGGTCTTCCTAGACAATTGAGATGAGGAGATTTGTGGGAAGCCAAGTCTGAGGACGGCGTCTTCCGTACTTCCTGCCCTGTCTGCGGGAACCGCCTCATAGGGGACGCAGAGAAGGGGGAACTCGTCTGCCCGAACTGCGGCTACGTCACGTTCGCTCCCGCCGATGAAGGGCCGGAGTGGAAGGCGATGGACCTCGAAGAGAAGAACAAGAGAGTGAGGGTAGGCTCCCCGACGACGCTCGTCCTCCATGACCTCGGGCTGACGACGGAGATCAGCGCGACGATGCGCGACTCGCACGGCAAGTACCTCGACCCGGCGATGAGGGCAAGCGTTGAGAAGATGAAGAAGTGGCAGTCGAGGATCAGGACGATATCCAGCGAGGAGAGAGGGCTTGCAAACGTTCTCTCGAAAATAAGCGAACTCTGCGAGAGTCTGAACCTACCCCAGAACGTCGCGGAGACCGCGGCGCAGATCTACAGGACGTCAGCGAGGATGAAAGTCGCCAAGAGCAAATCCATCTTGGGAATGACGGCCGCGACGGTCTACCTGGCTTGCAGGAAGTGCGGCGTGAGCAGAACCCTGAAGGAGGTCGCGCGCGGGGCCGGTCTGGAAAAGGGGAGCGTGGCGAGATATTTCAGGCTCGTCTTGAAGGACGTCGAGAAGACATACGTCCCTCCGCCGTCGGTGGAGAAGTACATCTCCAAGCTTGTCAACATGGCGAAGATAGACCCTAGGGTCGAGCATCTCGCCCTGACGCTATCAAGAAAGACGAACGACTCGAAGATATCGAGCGGAAAGGCTCCGGCAGGCCTCGCGGCGGCTTACGTTTACCTTTCGTCTGTAATGCTCGGGGAGCACCTTCCGCAGCGAGAGGTAGCGGAGTTCGCGGAGGTGACCGAGGTGACCGTCCGGAACAGGTGCAGAGAGATTCTCGATAACTACGTGATTCGGCAAGAAGTGAGTGGATCGGACTGAAGGAAAAGGGCAAAAAACCACCCAAGAACAACTCTCCCAAGGCAGAGGAGGAACCCGACGTTCCCCCACCTCAGCCAGTGGAGCGGACGGAGGAGGAACTAGTCGACCTCACTTCGAGGGTCTACAAACTTGTTGTCGAGCGGGGGAAGGATGGTGTTCTTCAGAGCGAGATCTGGAAAGAACTCGGGCTGACTAGCAGGGACGGCTCGAGGCTGGCGATAAGGCTCGAGAGGAGAGGGCTAATCGGACGAGTGAAGGTGCTCGAGGAGGGAAGGTGGACGTACAAGCTGACCCCGTTGCGATTCCCCACAGACATGGCCTCGATCGAGAAAGCGCCCTGCATCGTCTGCCAGTTCGAATCGAAGTGCTCGATCGATGGCGAGATTGGCCCCTACAACTGCCCATGGATCGGCCCCTGGGCGATGAAGGAGTTCAGAGAACTGACGCAGACCGTCGCGCCTGTAACCACATAGCCGCGGGTTGGGCCGAGTGGTGAGGAGGGGTTCTCCGGAGGAAGAGCTCATCCGGCGTGCCCGGGAGGCGAGGTCTAAGGCATACTCCCCGTACTCGCGGGTGAAGATAGGCGCCGCGGTCCTTGCCCGGGATGGGAGCATCTACGCGGGCTGCAACATCGAGAACAGCTCCTACGGGTTATCGAACTGCGCCGAGAGGACGGCCATCTTCAAGGCCGTCTCGGAGGGACGCAGGGAGCTTGTTTCAATCTCGATAGTGGGAGACTCTGAGGATTTCACGAGGCCTTGCGGCGCGTGCAGGCAGGTCATGGTCCAATTCAACCCGAGGCTTAGAATAATCAGGGTAGGGCTCGACGACGGATACAGGTCAGAGACGACCGCCGAGAAGCTCCTCCCAGAGGCTTTTAACCCCTCGAGCCTTGCAAAGAAGAGTTGAGACTTCAAGACGCCCGTCGGGACCTCTATCGCAGGCTCGCCAAGGAGGAGGGGTTCAAGAGCAGGGCGGCGTACAAACTGATCGAGGCCAACGAGAGATACGGGATCATAGGCCGCGGTAACAGAGTGGTCGACTTCGGCGCCGCGCCGGGCGGCTGGCTGCAGGTCTGTTCGAGAATCGTCGGTGATTCGGGGCTCGTCGTCGGGGTGGATTTGAGGGAAATATCGTTGAAGGGCAAGAACCTGAAGACCTTGAGGCTAGATGTATACGACGAGTCTTTGGGCGGGGAGGTATCGAAGGTCCTGGGCGGGCGTGCTGCCGATGTCATCCTCTCGGACCTTGCGCCCTCAGTCTCGGGAATATGGGAGCTGGACCACTTCAGGCAGGTCGAGATGACTGAGAGGGTCCTCTCGCTCGGTGAGACGCTCTTGAAGAAGGGAGGGAATGGATTCTTCAAGGTCTTCGAAGGCGAAAGATCCGGGGAGGTCAGAAGGGAGCTCACCGGGAGGTTCAAGGAGGTAAGAACGATGAAGCCGCGCGCAAGCCGGAGGGAGAGTTCGGAATTGTACTACGTCGGTCTCGCTTGGAGCGGTGCATCCTCTACATCCGCGTCCCTCGACACGGCCGAGACAGCCTCCGCGACCGCCCCGTAACTAGCATCCGTCTTGAAGCCGGTCTTCTCAAAGGGTTGTCTCATCACTCTGTATCCGTTTGAAGCTAACCTTCTCATCACCTCGGACTGCGACACGCCAGGAACCTTGAGAGCGGAGGTGATTCTCTCCACGCTGTAGCTGTACGGCGGGAAATGCTCCACGCCGAGCAACGCCTCTAGCGCCTTCGCCCCTCCGCCGAGATTGCCTATCCTGGAGACGTTCAGGGCAGCGCCTACGATTCGAGGGTCGATTAGGGGCCCTCTCCAGAGTGGTCCGGCGGAGAGAATCTTGGCGCCGCAGCCATCGCACCTCACCATCGGCAGACTCGAAGAGCCTCTCTCTCCACATCTCTCGCAGGATGCGATGAAGCCCTCCTGCCTGCGACTCCGGTCGGCCTGGGCCGCGCCTACCCTCGCCCGTGCATAGACCCTCAGGTAGTGCCTGGTACTGTGGGCAGCGATGGGCTCGATCCCGATATCGTTCATTCCCGCGATCCTCCTGCAGGCGTTCAGGAGTATTCTCAGTGCAGTCTCGTGCTTGAAATCGTTCTTCAGGGGCACCGAGGAGTATCGCCTCCTGCATACCTCCGGGTAGACTCCGCAGAGGACCGCGGTGTCGGTGGAGGTGAGGGAGACGACACCGCCGTCGGCCGTCGCACCGAAGGCTCCCTGCATGTACGGGACGGGTGTGCCGAAGGGGTCGATGTCGACGAAGTCGAACTTCGAATCGCGCCTGAACCTGGAGAAGAGGAAGGTGTTGGCTTCGCTCCTGACAAAGTCACATCTCTTCAAGGAGTTAGCTCTGGCGTTCCTCTTGGCCACCCGCAGCGCTGAAGGATTGAAGTCGACCATCGTAACATCCATCCGACGAGAGAGTTCGTTCGCCACCCTGACTCCTCTCGCTCCCACTCCCGCGAGAGAGTCGCAAAACGTCCCGCCACCACCACCGACCGCCTCGGTGATCGCGATAGAGATATCCCTGTTTACGCTCGCCGCGGGATTGAAGAAGAAGGGAGTGGTGGGTGGCTCGGTCCTCGTGAGACTCGCAGAAGGAACGAAGAGGGTCGTCCTTCCCTCGACGATCCTTCGGAGCGAGCTCATGGGTCTGGAAGGCTTTTAGACGCATCTTAAACACTGCTTCACGCTTGTCGAGACGGAGTAACATCTGGCTCGTGACCGGTCCTCCCGGGATGGGAAAGTCGACACTCTTCTCGAAGGTCATCCTCAATCTGCGCTCGAGGGGTATCGTCGTTGGTGGTTGCGTGACCTCCGAGAAGAGGGTGAGCGGTCAGAGAGTAGGCTTCCGCATCCGCGACCTCCTAACGGACGATGAAGGGGAGCTCGCGTCTGTCGCAAACAGGCTGGGGCCTCGGGTCGGGAGGTACAGGGTAAACCTGAACGACCTCTCCGCGGTGGGCGGGAGGGCGCTCGAGAGGGCCGCGAGGGAGGCAGACTTGATAGTCATCGATGAGATCGGACCGATGGAGCTGACAAGCCCAGACTTTCGGCGGAGTCTTCGGGTCTGCATCACCAGCGGAAAGCCGATTCTTGCCGTTGTACACGAAAGGATGAATGACCCTCTCATCGAAGAACTGAAGAGTATCTCCGGCGAGGCGACCATCACACTGAGCCTCGAGAACCGAGATACACTCGTCGCCGAGATCACGCGGCGGGTCGGGTCGGAGATAAGCGTCAGGGACACGCATTGATCGTCGGCGGGGTGGATGAGGCTGGAAGGGGTTCGGTTGCGGGCCCGCTCGTAGTCGCCGGTGTGTCTGCGGGGAGGGAAGGTGTGAAGGAACTCGTCGAGCTCGGAGTCAGAGACTCGAAGCTCCTGACCCCGAGAGAGAGGGGCTTACTCTATCCGGAGATTCTACGCATAACCGCCTACGCGGTACCGGCCTACATCCAGCCCCCCGAGATAGACGAGTACGTGAAACACGGAAAGAAGTATCGCAAGCTGAACTATCTCGAGGCGATCTACATGGCACGCGTAATCGATCAGCTGGGGGCGAAGAAGGTCATCGTCGACGCTCCAGACACCAATCCAGTTCGCTTCAGGGATGAGCTGTCAGAGTTGACTGAGAGACGGTGCGAGGTTGTCGCCGAACACCACGCCGGCATCAGGTACCCCATCGTCTCAGCCGCCTCGATCGTCGCGAAGGTCGAGCGGGATAGGGCGGTCGAGAAACTCAGGTCCAGGTACGGCGACTTCGGTTCTGGCTACCCTTCCGACCGCAAGACGATGCAGTTCCTTTCACGATGGCTCGAGAGGGAGGGTTCGATGCCGGATTTCACGAGGAAGAGCTGGAGGAGCTGGGTGAGAATCCTGCAGCTGAAGCTAGCCTAACTAGCCTCGAAACCTTGCGAGAATCATCGCGTGGTCCTTCTCGAACGGCTCGAGCCCCACGACCTGAGTGACCTCGAAAGCCGCCGCCTCCAGCTTCTTTCTCTCCTCCCGAAAGACTTCTTCCGGCTCCCGAATCACGTCGATGCTCCTTGACTTCACCACGAGCATCAATCTCCCCCCAATCTTGAGATGCACTCTGCAGTTCTGAATCGCGATCGCCGTCTGGTCCTGCTGCGCTATGTCGCAGTAGACGAGGTCGACCTTCCCAATCGTGCTGTACGCATCCGGGTCTCTCGCGTCCGCGACGTACGGAATCACATTGCCCCTCACCCTCGCCACATTCTCCACGAACTCTCTCGCCACCCTCGGGGCGAACTCGACCCCTATCAGGAGACCCCGCTCACCTATGAGGTCAGAGACGTGCGACGGCGTCGTCCCCGTCGAGGTACCCAGGTAGAGCACCCTCTCACCCTCCTGAATCACGCCGTCGGCGACTCCCTTCACTATCGCGGCAGCGAGCTTGCTCCGGTAAGGGTCCCAACTTCTGTACTCTTCCCCTCCAATCTTCAGCAACTCCTCGTTGTACACCCGTCTCCCCGGAGCGAGGCTCCTCGTCGCCAGCCTCACCCTCCCCGCCTCCTCCCCCTTCCAGAGGTTCTTCATCTCTTCCTTTTCTTCTTCTGCTGCTTGAAGCTCCTCGGGGGAGGTGGCTCCCTGTACTTCACCTTGATCTGGTTGAGCCTCTCATCGAGGGTACTCCTCAGCCCCGCTTCCTCAGTGCCCCTGTAGTAGTCTATCCTCGCAGCGATTGCGACCTTGTTGGCGATCGTCCTTGCAATCTTCCCCCTCTGCCACTTTGGAGCGGCGTGAACCTCCTGGTGCTGGAAGAGTATCCCATGCTTTGGGGGCCTCGCCCCCGTGCGGAGCGACCTGAAGAGCGCCTTCTCGGCTCCGAGTATCTGGATCGTACTCGCGGGGAGGACCGCAAGCCTATCGAGCCCCCCCGCCTTTGCCATCAGTCTCGCTCCTATCGTCGGCCCGGCGACGAGAGCGGTGTTGGGGGCAATCCGTTTCATACCCGACTCCACGTAGCCGTTCAGCTTCTCCCTCTCGCTGCTCAGGCGTATCGCGAGCTCTGCCAGTCCCTTTATCCTCTCGAGGTCCCTGTCTGATAGCTCCCCACCCTTCGACCTCTCACTCGCGGTCAGAATCGCCTCGACCTTCTTCTCACTCATTCCCTTGCCCTCCAGCCCCTCCCGGTTGAAACCGGTTCTCGTCCCCCTCTCCACGATCAGCTTGCAGAGGAAGAGGTTGTCCTGTATCATCTGGGTCAGCTCGGGAAAGTGAAGGCCGTACCACTCGGAGACCCGCGTCATGGTGTTGTTGAGAAATTTATCGAGGTCGTCGAGTCCCTGGATTGCTTGGACGAGTTGTAGGTCGGGGCGCGAGGACTCCTCCCTGATCACCTCCTCTGCTGCCCTGATCGCCCTCTCTCTGATCATCGCGACCGCCTCCTGCTCATCCGAGACGAGTCCGGAGGAGACCATCAGCTTCACCTTCTTCTCGTCCAGCGCCTGGACCTCCTCCTCCCCCAGGATGCTCGGCTGCAGCCCTGAGTCTCTGAGCGAATCCGCTGCCTCACGGGTAGGCACCTTGAGACCGGAGATTCCTCTCTCCTTCGCCTTCTCTCCCATCCGCCTGTATGCCTCGCCTCGGCTAAGCTTCTCTTCGTTAGTCGGGAGGGATTGGAGTACCGTGTCCCCGCTCAGAAGAATCAGTCCCGCCTCCGTCTCGTAGATCACGCCGTCGTTCCCCAAGCTCCTTCGAGTATCTCCTCATCCTGGTCTGCTTAAAGGTTATAGGAAGAAAAAAAGAAGTTCCCAACAACAGCGCACCTCGAGCTTCTCGCCGAGTGTTAGTCGGTCGCGCGTAACTCCAAAGCGTCCTTAGCCCCTCTCCGAGCTTGTCAGAGACTTTCTCCGAGAATCGCCACAAAGGATTAAAGCAGCAGAGAGAAGCGATGACCCACAGGAGGTTCGAGAAAACAAGTTGCCGACCCACGGGAGTCAGCAGAGCAGCCTCGTCATCGTCGTCGTCGTGCTGTCTGCCTCCAATCACCAAGGCGGGGAAATGCGCAACCGCACCCTCTAGTCCGCAGTCAGACTCCAAAACTTGAAGCGAAGCCCAAGGCTAGCGCGATACCGAAGGTTAGGAACAGGAGAACCTACGAGAAGCGCTTTAACCTAAAGAGGAAGCCGGGGCAGAACTGGATGAGGACGTGACCGAAGCCCTCTCGGCTTCAGACCGGGCGCGCTCATTCGTAGTCGAGAGACTGCTCTCGAACCGAATTTCGTCTCGAAGAGAGCTTGACCGAGCGAAGGTGGAAGCCTCTCGACTCTTTCCACTGAACCGTTTCCTCTCGAACGCTGAGATTCTGGCGTCACTCCCCCCCGATAGGAGGCAGAACTTCGAGGAACTCCTCAGGGTTCACCCGCGGAGGAGCGCATCCGGGATCGTCGTCGTAACCGCCTTCTCCGCCCCCTTTACCTGTCCGCACGGCACGTGCACATTCTGTCCGGGCGGGCCGAGAGAGGGGACGCCGCAGAGTTACGTGCGAGGCAGCCCCGGGATGAAGGCCGCCCTCCTATCGGAGTTCGACCCATGCAGCCAGGTGAGGACTTCGCTCGAGAAGTATGCGAGGAATGGCCATGACATCAGCAAGGTCGAGACGATCATCGAGGGCGGGACGTTCATCGCCGTCCCACTCGATTATCAGCTCGCGTTCGTCCGGGGTGTCTTCGATGGGCTGAACGGCTCGGACTCGACATCGCTCGGAGAGGCGCAGGTGAGGAATGAGGTGGCGAAGAGCAGGTGCGTCGGGCTCACCCTCGAGTCGAAGCCTGACTGGTGCGAGCCTGAGCATATCGACACGATGCTCGGCTACGGAGTGACGCGGCTGGAGATAGGTGTCCAGTCCCTGAGGGATGATGTCCTCGCACAGAGCAACAGGGGCCACACAGTGGATGATTCTATCAGGGCCTTCAGATCCGCGAGAGACGCGGGGCTGAAGGTCACGGCCCACATGATGCCGGGCCTTCCGGGGGCAGACCCGCAGGGCGACCTGGAGGACCTGGAGAGGCTCTTGAGCGACGAAGCCTTCAGGCCCGACATGATGAAGGTCTATCCCACCCTTGTCGTCGGCGGCACTTCCATAGCGAGGCAGTTTGAGGCGGGAAGGTACACCCCCTACGACCTCGAAACAACAATCGAACTGCTGAGCGAGATGAAGAGGTTCGTCCCCAGATGGCACAGGATCATGCGGATTCAGCGGGAGATTCCCGCTCACGAGATCCTCGGCGGGGTCAGGAGTGGGAATCTCCGCGAACTGGTGCTGAGGAGGGTCGAGGAGAAGGGGTTCGCGTGCAACTGCATCCGTTGCAGGGAGGTGGCGCTGGCGGACGCGGGGCAGATGAATGAGGAAGACGAGCTGGTCCTCCGGCGTGACGACTACGCTGCCTCCGCGGGGGTGGAGGTCTTCTGCTCGTACGAGTACGGGAGAAGCGGGAGGCTGGCCGCCTTCGTGAGGATGAGGCATCCCTCCCCCGCGGCTCACAGAGCGGAGACGGAATCTGCCTCCATTGTGAGGGAGTTGAAGGTCTACGGTAGGGTCGTCCCTCTGGGGAGTAGAAGCGACAAGGCGTGGCAGCACAGAGGTCTGGGGAGGTCGTTGATTTGTGAGGTGGAGAAGATCGCCCGCGAGGAGTTCGGCGCGAGGAGGATGGTCGTGACGAGCGCGGTGGGGACGAGGAACTATTACAGGGCTCTGGGTTACGAGAGACTCGGCCCGTACATGGCGAAGGCGCTGAGATGAAAGCCCAACTCTTATCAGCCGCGGCGCACGCAAACGCCCGATGAAGATCCTGGACTGCGAATTCCCTGAGCGGCTGCTCTATGACGTCGAAAACAACGTCTGGGCGGAGCTGGAGGGGGAGACCGCGCGAGTCGGTGTCAACGCCATAATCGGCTGGCTCTCCGGCAGGATCACCTCCGTGTCTTTCAAAGAGAGAGGGGAGTCGGTCTCGAGGGGAAGAAGCCTGGGAGCGATCGAGGGGCCCAGACATTTCGATGTCGTGAGGTCCCCACTGACCGGGGAGATTCTGGAGTACAACGAGGCCGTCAGGGAGAGGCCGATACTCCTCAACCGCGACCCCTACGGGGCTGGTTGGTTCGCGAAGGTCAGACCGTTGCGGCTGCCCGATGAGGCCAAGTTATTGAAGGACGTGTCAAGCGCGAAGATGGAGCTCGGGAGCAGGCTGAAAGAAATGAGAATTCATTGCTTCGCGGAATTTCCCGACCTTGAATTGTTCGAGATTGGAGTGGAATGTGCCGCGGTCATCGTCAGGCTCAACGAGCTCATCGCGGGTGCTCAAGTCGGTGCCGTCGTCCACATCGTCTCGGACGACCCGACCGCGGAGATCGAGATGGCTCGTTGGTCCGATCAGACTGGGAACGAGGTGCTCGATTCACGGTTTGAGGACGGCGTCTACCACTTCATCGTGAAAAAGAAAGGATAGCTGGGACTACTTTTCTATCGGAAACCTTACCGAGTTCCCCCACTCCGTCCATGAGCCGTCGTAGTTCCGCACGTTCGGGTACCCGAGAAGGTATTTGAGGGCGAACCAAGTGTGGGAGGACCTCTCTCCGATCCTGCAGTAAGTTATGATCTCCTTCTCCGGAACGATCCCCTTCGCACGGTAGAGTTGCTCCAAATCTTGTCTCTTCTTGAAGGTCCCGTCGGCGTCGTTGACTGCCTGCGCCCATGGGATGTTGACCGCCCCCGGGATGTGTCCGCCTCTCTGCGCGTGTTCGGTCGGGTACTCGGGAGGAGCCAGTATCTCACCAGTGAATTCCTTCACACTCCTCACGTCAACGAGTGCTTTTCCTGCTTTCCTGTAGGATTGGAGGACGTAGTCCTTGTACGCCCTGACCTTCTCGTCTGGGTTCTTTGCCTTGAAGGTCGAGTGCGGATATGACGGCAGCTCCTTCGTCACCTGTCTGTCTTCGAGAAGCCACTTCTTCCTCCCTCCGTTCATCAGCTTGACCTTCTCGACTCCGTAGTACTTCAAGTCCCAGAAGGCGTAGGCCGCGAACCAGTTGTTGAAATCCCCGTAGAGAACGAGCGTCGTGTCGTTGGTGACGCCGTTCTTGCCAAGGAGTTCTTCCAGCTGCGTCTTCGAGAGGATGTCCCGCGTCAGCGGGTCGTTCAGGTCCTTCTTCCAATCGAAGAGCACGGCGCCAGGCACGTGTCCATTGCTGTAGTTCGCTACCGGGTCGTAGTCAACTTCTGCGACTCGGACAGTCGAGTCGCTCACGTGGCGGGAAACCCAGTCCGTATCGACGAGAGTTTCAGGGTGGGAATAATCTTTTTCGAGAACCTGCATGTATAACATATGTTATGGAGCGTTATTTAACCTTACTCTGAACCTCTTTTTTTGCGAGGCAGAGAAGGCATCCGACCTTTGCCTCCCTCACGGATCGCGAGCGACGCTTCGGCGGCAGACGAT
>VBPQ01000176.1 GCA_005877185.1 Nitrososphaerota archaeon | reverse complement strand
GCACATAATCCTACTAGGCTATGTAAAGGCATTCGGAGCGGCCAGAGTTATGGCCCCAGAGACGGCTCAATCCGGTGTTAAGCGCTATGTCTGCGGGCAGGCCGGCTGTGGTAGGCCCGCGGTCTTCAACATCGGCCGTGGGGACGTGCCCAAGTCTCGCACGGATGTCGACGAGGATGCCCGGAGGTGGCTCACTGAAAGAGGATTCAAAGTATTACCGCCTCGAGAAACTCGCAAATTGTAAGGGAGAGCTAGGAATATGACCGCTCAATTCTATCAACGAGGGCCCTTCCCCAGAACTGACACATTGTACGACCGCAATGTATCTCTTTTTGATGACCATTTGACTCGGGAGCAGAAGAGGCAGGGAAGGGTCAATCAGGTCAGTGCATAAAATTGGCTCTCGAAATTGCCACGATACTACTCGGCGCCGGCTTCGGCGCAGCGATAGTACTCTTCGCCGCGCCGCGAGGATACCTCGGACATTCGCGCCACAGGATAGCTTCGACATCGGTAACACTCAGTCCAACTAGGTCGGAGCAGTTCTCCAAAACCAACACAATCACTCCAACTCTACCAACTGAGAGAATTGCTCCGTCACCTGTCCCCTCAGCGTACGAGACGGTTCAACCAAAGGCAGTCCCCCCAACCCCGGTTCCGACATCCAATGCGATCTCATTCGGGACATCCAATGCGATCTCATTCGGCGGGTCCAATGCGATCTCATTCAGCGGGTCCACATCGACAAAGCTGCAAAGGTACAAGCGGAGAAGCACCCCCGTCCGAGCCTCCTCCAAAACGGCAGTCCACAAGAACAAGCGTCGCTAAGCAAAAGAGCGTGGGTCGGGGCCATCGATAAGGCCCTTAAACCCACGCCTGTCCTCTTTTGACGTTGAGCAAGGAACTTCTCATCGGCTTTCACGTCTCGATCAAGGATTCGCTGAGTTCGGCCTTCGACGGTGCAATCGAGCTCGGCTGCACCACCTTCCAGATCTTCACGAGAAACCCGCGCAGTTGGAAGTTCAGGCCTCTCGATGAGGGAGAGGTATCCTCGTTTCTGGAGAGGCGGAAGCAGACGAGCTTCGAGTACGTCGTCGCGCATATGCCCTACCTCCCGAATCTCGCCACACCCGTGAAAGCTCTGATGAAGATGAGCCGTTTCTCCCTGAGGGAGGAGGTGAAGCGGTGCGACTCGCTTGGAATCGACTATCTCGTGGCGCACATAGGTAGCCACATGGGGAAAGGGACGATGCTGGGGGTCAGAAACGTGGCAGAAGCCTGCGACGAGGCTCTCGAGGAGAGCACGGGTAAGACCGTCCTCCTTCTGGAGAACATGGCGGGACAGAAGAACTGCGTCGGGGCCCGCTTCGAGGAGCTGAAGCTGATTCTCGACCTCGTGAAGAAAAGGGAGAGAGTGGGCGTCTGTCTCGACACCTGCCATCTGGTCGCGGCTGGGTTTGACTTGGCCTCGAAGGAGGCTGTGGAGAAGACGATGTCCCTCTTCGACGAGCTCGTCGGGCTGAAGGAGATGAAGGTGGTCCACCTCAACGACTCCAAGGGACCGCTCGCGGGCGCGCTCGACAGGCACGAGCACATCGGGTTGGGGCAGATAGGGAGGGAGGGGTTCAGGGCCTTCCTTCACTACGACTCGGTGACCGACCTACCCCTGCTCATGGAGACACCCGTCGACGACAGGCGAAGAGACACTCAGAACCTCCAGACAGTCAAGCGGCTGGCTGCCTGACCCTCTCCCTTTCATCGGGGAGGAGCCTGATGATCATCGAGAGTGCGAGGGCGATTCCGACGACGCTGAGAGTAACGGGAGCGTGATAGCCTAGAGTGTCGAAGAGGAATCCTCCCAGGATGGGCGCGGGGAATGCGATCAGTCCTGTAAATGCGGCCAGTTTGCCGGCGAGGGCTCCTCTCCCCTCCGGGGGCGCGAGGGCCATCAGCATCGACTGCTGTGCCGGGACCCAGGCCGCTATCGCGACTCCGAAGAGAACCGAAAGAAGAATGAAGTACGGGAGGCTTGTGGAGACGTTCCATCCGACCAAGAGGAGGACGGAGAGGAACTCTGAGAGGGCAAGAGATTTCTTCGAGCCGAATCGAAGGAGAATCCGAGCCGCGGGGTACTGGGCGGCAACGACCGCGAGGTAGAGCGTCCCGACCACGAGGCCGACCTCCGTGCCCGAGTAGCCGAACTGTTTTACCATCATCCCGTAGATTATGCTCCCCGTCATCCCGAATGAAAACGCATCCGTAGCGAAGGTGGCAAAGAATCCGCGAAGCCCCTTGGGCGGCTCAATCACGTTTCTCAGCGTGAGGGTGGGGGCATCTCGCCGGGCCTCGCCCCTCAATGAGCTCTCCCTTGTCTCCCCCAGCCTCGTAAGGTAGAGCAGGAGGTTCACCGATTCGAGTGCGACCGCAAGAGCGAAGACCAAGTAGTAGCCGATAGTGTCCACGATTACTCCCGCCACGAAGGCCATCACGGCTCCCGGTATGGAGTTGAAGAAGAAGACCCAGCTGAAGACGATTCGCATCTTTCTCGGTTCCATCCTTACCGATTCCGCCAGGATCGCCTGTGAGGCCGGGCTGCTCAGAAGCGAGAACCCGAGGAGAAGAAAACCCGGTATGAGCAGCGGCCAGGCGTTCGTGATGGCCGCTGCCAAGAAAGAGGCCATAGACGAGATTGAGACGAGGCTTCCACCGACGATCACCTTTCTCCTCCCGTGAGTGTCCGCCAACCGGCCGGCGAAGGGCTGGATTATCGCCCCCGAGAATCCACCTACTCTGTTTCCCAAGGCCTGCATAAACCCGAGCGAAGTCAGTCCCAACCCCAGGCTCACCGCGAACGGCTGAAGCGCCGTGTTGAGCATGCTCACGTAGGTCCCCGTCAGGAGGCCCGTCAACGCGAGCACTCTGACATTCCCGTGCATGAGCAGGCCACTCGAGTATCTGTAGAGGCTGCCAATCCCCCTGCTCATCTGTCCGTCAACGCCCGAAGCTCACAGCAGGGCTCGCTGCTGCAATCACGTTTATCACGGTTCGGGGGTCGTAAGCTATTCGAAAGGTGTCGGGAGGTCGCCCAGAACGTCGGTTGAAGAACGGAGTATAATACCGCATGTTGCCGAGGGGAAAGGCGGGTCGGTAGCTCAGCCAGGTAGAGCATCGGGCTTTTAACCCGAGGGTCAGGTCTTCCCCCATGCGGGTTCAATTCCCGTCCGACCCGCAGATGAGCTGCCATATGAAGCGAAAGGGAACGGACCCCACGTTTTGCGAATCCTGCCTCGATTCTGGGGCCAAAGGTTTGGAAACCGTTTCAGCCCATCACCAATCAATGCTGAGAACTAAGGGGCAATGAAGATAGCCTTCAGAATCCACAGTACAGGATTAACTTCCACATCAATGATAAGTCGATTCGGCATCCCTCGGGTGTCCTTCCAGCACTCGTCACGAGCCGGCAGTGGCAACTCAGCACTCTGTACGCCCGAGGTATCATGGAATCGAGGATTTCGCACGGATCAAGCAGATGAGCAAATGGCAGATCAAGCCTCTTCGCCCGGAGGACGCCTCACACCATCTCGAATCGGTTCAACCGAACAATCAGGGTAGGGGACGGTACGGCGGGTTCCAGCCGGGAGGAAGGTCAAGATACGGCCGCCGCAGGTGGACGCAACGCGGAGCGTCAAGAGGCCGTAACTTCAATCGCTAGACCTCCAACAGTCTGGGTCAGC
>VBPQ01000171.1 GCA_005877185.1 Nitrososphaerota archaeon | reverse complement strand
GTGCAGAAGGCAGGGCCTCAGCTCCGTCTACGGCTTCATCGTCATCTACACCTTGATCGTCGTGGGACTCGGAGCTTTTTCTGCGGTGATGTACGCAAACGCCAACTTGGAGTCCTCACGCCAGAGGGCGAACCAGATAGATTCGATGCGCCACCTCGAGCATCTCACCCTCACGCTGACTCCCGGCTCCGTTATCGTCCTCAACGATGGCCTGATCACTTCCCAGCTGGCCTATCTCCACTTGACCTACCCCTCGACTAGCACCGACTCGCGCATCGCCACGACACTCTCTGTCAACTCCACCCTTTCCCTTCAAGTGAGTCCCTCGGTCTCTCGCGTCGCGGTCGTGACCGAGCTCGGAGACGTCTTCTGGGCCGGAGGCGCGGGAGGCGGACCCTTTACCGTCACCTTTGACGCGGCTGGCCTCTCAGCATCACTCTCCAACAGCACGTTGACGACCGTCGACGGAACGAGCTACACCCTCTCGCAGCTTCCCAAGACCTTCGACTGGGCGGGGCGGACGGCACACAACTACTCCTTCACGGTGGGCTTTCCGAGCGGCCCAGGGTCGAGAGTGGGTTGGTCTTATACGAGAGGACTCGTTTCCGCGAGGGCGGGTCGGCTCGTCGTCTCCCAAGCTGGGCTCATAGTCGCGGACTACCAGCCTCAGTATTTGCTCTCGATTATCGGCGGCTCGGGAATCTCGACCGCACCCAATTCTCCTGCCGCCGACGGCTACTTCAACGCCGGGACGACCGTGAAGGTCCAGACGAACTACGCCCAGGACACGGTTTCGAACCAGTCGAGGCGGAGCGTTGTGTCCTACGAGCTCGACGGCTCAACGGCCATCACGGTCCGGCGTACGGGTGTCGGGGTCTTCTCCACCGTCGTGACGATGAACTCTCCGCACACGATCACCTTCAACTCTGTCACGCAGTACCGACTTCAGCTCGCCACAAGCGTGCCCACGAGCGGAACAGCCCCGCCCTTGACGGTCGGCTATCTGTACTACCAATCGTTCAGTGTCTCACAGGCGTTGGGGAACCCATCATTCGAAAGCGGCTCGACCTCTCCATGGCTCTGGAACTCTGGCAGCTGCGGCTACGGCGCCATCACCTTCGGAGTCGAGACTGGGCTTCAGCGCTCCGGGACCTTCAACGCCTACGCTTCGTCACCAAACGGGAAGGGGTGTGCCTACCAGGCCTTCAGCCTCCCGCAGGGGTCGATTGTCACCTCCGCTACCGGCTCGGCTTGGGTCCTCGCTCCGAACACCTACCCGGCTGGCGCGATTACTTACGTCGAAGTGAAGGTCGGGGACAACCTGAATTCGCCCTCGTGCGACACGCCAACGAACGGCTCGCACACCGGCTACTACACCCAGTTCTTTGCGTCGACGGAAGGACCGTGCCCCGGCTCGCAGATTCAATTCGACTTTGGCTTCACGACGAGCGCGACGTGGGCTTACTGGGACGATACCTCTTTTTCGTACTCCTACCTCGCCCCAACTTCAGGCTCCATCCAGAGCTCGGATTCAACCTTTACCGCGAACGGGAACAGCGTCTCGTACACCTATTCCTTCTCCTACGTCTTTCCGGCCGGGATCGTGAACCGCCTACTCCAGGCGACCCTCCCGAGCGACGAATCGCTGACGGGAATCTCCAGTCCGACCTGTGGTCAACTCACCTCGTCCCAGTTCTCGTCCTCTTCTGGCACGGTGAAGATCCCTGAGGGGACTATCGCGGCCTGCGGAAGCGACTACACGGTGACGACAAGCGCAACGGGTTCCTACTCGACCACCCAGTCGGGTAGCCAGACAGGAGACGACTGGTATGACAGCGGCTCGTCCGCGAGGGTCTTGGCGTCCTCGACCGCGCCGTTCTTATTCCTCTCCTGGACTGGGTCTCCCACAATCGACGCATCGGCCTCGGCCGCAAACAGCGTGACGATGGATTCCTACCATGAGCTGGTTGCGCGTCTAGATGTATCGAGTTGACTCATGCCTAGTCCGTAGGACTGACCGGGAATGCAAAACTGAGGGAAAACGTAAAATCTTTATGTTCGTCTTACATTCTCAAGCGGTATGAACAAGCTGGGGCGCGTCTCCTCGAAAGGGCAAGTAGTCATCCCTGCCGAGCTGAGGGAGAAGCTCAAGATAACCAGAACGGTGCTGATCAGGGAAGAGGGAGGGAAGATCATCATGGAGCCCTGGGTTTCGATGGAAGAAGCGTTCGGTTCCGGTGGGAAGGAGATGATTGACGCGGCGATGGAGATTTCGAGAGACAGGAGACGCGAAGTTGAGTCTGAACGCCCGTAGTTATGCCTTCGACGCCGGCGTCATCTTCCTCTTCTACGCCGGTGTCCCATCCGTGAGGGCATTCTTCGATAGGGTCTTTGCAGGTCGGGCATCAGGCTTCGTATCAGAGGTCAACCTCGCTGAGTTCTATTACAAGACAGCAGAGAAAAAAGGCGTCGACGTGGCAGAAATCCAGTACCGACAGGTCAGGGGGTCGCCCCTGAAGGTCGTTGCCCCCGATGAGGACACCACCAGAGAAGCCGCGCTCTGGAAATTCAGAAACAGGACTCTTTCGCTGGCTGACTGCTTCGCGATTGCGACCTGGCGGGAGAGAGCGCAGATATTGCTGACAACGGACTCCGAACTCGCGAAGCTCAAAGGCGTCAAATCAGAATACATCTCGGTACCTTAGTGCGGAATCTGGCGCAAAGCTGTATCAAGGACGCTGCGTCGTGTGGTGCGCCCGGAGAAAATGATAGGGGTACGATCTGAGTGCTAAGTCTATTTCTGGTGTGGGGTCCGTTCGGCTTTCGCATGGATGAGCTGGCCGAGGTCGTCGGCGGCAAGCGAGTCAGTATGACCATTCTTTACGGTCCCAGGTATTTTGCTCCGCTCAGATACGTCACGCTCTTTCTGAAGACGCTTCTCCTTCTCTTGAGCGAGAGGCCGGGCGTCGTCTACGCGCAGAACCCACCGGTCTTCTGTCCCCTCACCTGCCTGATCTACAGTCGCCTCGCGGGAAAGAGACTTTTGGTCGACCATCACTCCGTCTGGCAGCTGAAGACGGTGGGAGGTCTGGTGGGAAGGGTCATCGGTTTCCTGGAGAGGTTCG
>VBPQ01000175.1 GCA_005877185.1 Nitrososphaerota archaeon | reverse complement strand
GGATGGGGTGGGACCTCATACCGACTTATTGGATGAGTTTCCTTATCTCGGAAGGCCGCACGGAGTGGTTAAAGAAGATGAACAAGATTAACAGACGAAAATTCTTGAAGCTGCTGGGTACAGGAACCGGTGTCATGGCAGCGGGGGTTTTCATCCCCGGCGGAGTGCTGACAAGCGGCCGCGTGTTTCAGGCAAGTAAGAACAAGCTGAAGTTCCGTGCCGTAGGTGGGCTTCCACAGGGCGCATTTCCGAGCTACGCTTCATACGTAATAGAAGGAACTATCGACCTTAAGACTCACTCGGGCGTCGCTACGAAGAACGTTTTCGCCGGGCCGCCAGAGGCTATGAGCACGATCGCACTTCCCGGGCTATCACGAACCATCCGCATAACCGAAGTGGAAGATTCTGGTAGCGTCCTGAGAGTAAGAGGTGTCGTGGATGACAGGTCGCAATTACAGAATGGCGAAAATCCTTACGTCGACATAACTGTTGACTCGGGTCGAGAGACTGCAAGCTCGTCCTTCATGAACAGCGAAGTAAGCCTGAAACTCGAGTAATCCAGAACCGGAGCGCAGTCAGCAGCGCGAGGGGATATCAAAGTTGAGCTCTCACAGCGAAGCTCCAGGGACATCCGGCCACGACCGCAATCAGGACCAGTGAGATGAGACGGCGATGCTTGAACCACAACCTCCGCTCCGAATCTCTCTCGGTCAGGCCCTAAGAAGAGGTGAATTGAACGTCCGAGAGTGATTCGAGAACTCTAGCACTTTCTGCCAGGGGAAAGGGCAAAATCCTTCTGATCTACATCTGTATCGCCGCCGCCACCACCTTAGGGGTCGCTGGCTCAATAGCTGTGGGGAGCGTTTCCTTTGTTCTCGGCGGTCTCGGGCTTGTAGCCTTCGTCTTTGGACTGAGGCACGGTGTAGACGCTGACCACATAGCGGCCATCGACAACGTTACAAGGAAATTAATCCAGGAGGGGAAGACTCCCCTGACTGTCGGGACCTGGTTCTCCCTCGGTCACTCCACGGTTGTCGTAGTGATGATCCTAGGTCTCGTGATTTCAACGAAGAGTATTGTCCAGGCCATGCCATTCTTACAGCTGGCTGGGGCCCTCATTGGTACGACTGTATCGGGCGTTTTCCTCTTGTTGCTCGGACTAACGAATCTAACAATCGTGATTGGTCTCTACAAGGTATTTCGAGGTCTCAAGGACGGAAAGTTGTCTCGACCCGAGCTCGAAGAACTGCTCGATAGACGGGGAATGGTAAATCGTTACTTCAGGTCTTTGTTCAGGATCGTCAGCAAGCCTTGGAAGGCCTATCCAGTTGGCCTTCTCTTCGGTCTAGGCTTCGACACGGCGAGCGAGTTAGCGCTTATCGCGATCAGCGTCGGAGTCGGCGTCTCGGCGTCTGTGCCTCTCTGGATGGTCCTCCTGCTGCCGTTCATGTTCACATGTGGCATGGTCCTCGTAGACACAACGGACGGAGTTGCGATGAGGATGGCATATACGTGGGCAGTCCTCAAACCGCTAAGGAAAGTCTATTACAACATCACTATTACCATCATGTCGGTTCTAGTCGCGCTCGCGATTGGAACGGTCGAACTTCTGCAGGTTGCGAGTGGGGAGCTGAACCTTCGGGGCCCATTCTGGAGCCTCCTGGGTGCTCTTGACTTCGAGACTCTCGGCTTCTTCGTCGTTGGACTATTCGGAGCTACTTGGCTGCTGTCGTTAGTCTACTGGAAGTACAAGAGATATGACGAACTGAAACTGGTTGGATCGAGGGCGCACTAGTCGTGCGAGTCCTATCGCCAGAAATAAAGAGGGCCGGCCTAGAAACTTCACAGAATCTGCTGGAGGATATGCTGCTGTCCCTAGGAAAAGGTCTTGACGCGATTCACTATCTCGTCTGAGATCTGTTCTCTCGTCTTACCCTCGGTGTCTATCCCCAGTTTACGTGCTGTGTCGATGAGAGTCTGGTCTGGTGCGTTCGCAGCTGTGAGTTGCCCCGCTGTGGGCTTGGCCGACTCTTTCGAGGCCTGAGTGAACTCCCTCCTTGTAATCCCTATTGACCGAGCGAGTTCAGGTATCTTCTTTGGCCCCCAGAGCAATACCACGACAACGATGACACCAATCACAATCAACTGGAGCGGGTCGTATAGCGCCATCTTAGAGACAGGTAGGTTCTCCCGCTATATATCGGTTCTTGCAATAATTTGACACTTAACCCCAAGAGGTGGCGACTATGGGTCATACGACCGGTGCCGGATTCACCTATCTATCTGATAGGAAGCTAGATTCAAGGTCCATCCAGTTTGTCTGTCGGAAATCTCCTAATCACACCCGCCTCGGCCGCGAGGGCTGGGAATTTTCTGACTACTCCGACCGTAGCTAGCCACGCTCAAGGATTGCGGTCATGCAGTGCGCCCCACCGTACCCCCCCGTAAGGTTCGTCAGAGTGATTGGGAAGGCGTCTATCCTGTGATGGTAGATTTCCTTCGTGTGGGGGAAGAAACCGGCGGTGTCCTTGAGATGCTGGTAGTCCTTCTGCGCCTGGTCGAGCAGTCTACCATACCTGGTTGGATGCTGCCCGGCCTGGTAGCTCAGGCTTTCAAGCACGTTTTTCGCCTGCCGATCGACCTCGACCGCAAGAATCGTGCCATCCTTGATGCAGAGAAAGTTCGAGGCATCCGACAACTGTTCTAGAGTCGTCAGATTTATGATGCTGAATCCCTTGCTCTTGATGTAATCGTGTAGGTTCGTCGCCTTCGACCCACTCTTCTTGTAGATGCTCTTCCCCTCGCGGTAGTAAATCTCGACGGCGGCTCTCTTCAGCAGAGTCTCTGAGCCGACAGCGACCCCGCTGCTAGCGACGTTGAAGTAG
>VBPQ01000064.1 GCA_005877185.1 Nitrososphaerota archaeon | reverse complement strand
CTACCAGTTGAACCTCCAGGCTGTCATACTCAACAACAAGATACCGATCAGGCTGACCGTGAGGGTGCTCCACTCCCAGGTCCTGCAGGACGTAGTGCTGAGGCTGGACAAGGCTCATCACGCGTTCTACATCGGCCTCGTAAGGCGCCCGAGGTTCAAGCGGAAGGGGCGGTACAACTCCTTCAGGTACCCGCAACTCGGAGGGTTCACGGTCATCGGGAAGTCGCTGAGGCTCTCAAAGATTGGCTCGGTCAAGATGAAGTTGCATCGCCCGGTTGAGGGGATGCCGAAGACCTGCACCATAATCAGGGATATCGACCAATGGTACGCCTGCATTTCAGCGGAGGTTGAATCCAATCCCATCGAATCACTGGGAGGCGAGCCGGTCGGGGTGGACCTGGGTGTTGCGAAGCTGGCAACCCTCAGCGACGGACGAACGTTCGAGAACCCCAGGCATCTCGACAACTCCATCACCAGACTCAAGACGCTTCAGAGGGGGCTGTCGAGGAAGAGGAGGGGCTCCAAGAACAGGGAGAAGGCCAGAGTCATGCTCGCCAAGACCTGGAGGAAGGTGAGGAACCAACGGCTCGACCTGGCGCACAAGGTCTCTGCCGACCTGGCGTCAGAATACTCGACCGTTGTATTCGAAGAACTTCACATCCCGAGCATGGTCAAGAACCACAGTCTGGCATCGGCAATAACGGATGCCTCTTGGGGGCAGCTGCGCCGTTTGACCGCCTACAAGACGGAGAGGCGTGGCGGACGAGCGATACTCGCCGAACCCAGGGGAACGTCGCAGAGATGCTCCGGGTGCGGAGAGGTGGTTCCGAAGGGGCTGGAGGAGAGGACGCATTCGTGCCGGAACTGCGGTCGCGTCATCGACAGGGACGTGAATGCGGCACGAAACATACTGGCCGCGGGTCTGGAACAGGCCCGTGCTGAGGAGCAGCCTCTACTTGTCCAACGAAGGCGGATAAGCAGGTTCGATTCAGTGAAGCGAGAAGCCTACGGCATCAGTCGTGGGTAGTTCACATTTATCGGCTCTCTCTGGACCAGTAGGGCGTGAAGCTTTTCGAGTATCAGGCGAAGGAGCTCCTGAAGGAGTACGGCATTCCGGTTCCTGAGTCCGAGCTCGCACACAATCAGGGGGAGGCGGTCGCCGCCTTCCGCAGGATGCCTCATCCAGTTGTGCTGAAATCCCAGGTTCTTGCTGGCGGGCGGGGGAAGGCTGGCGGGATCCTGGCCGCCTCGAACGAGGAGGAGGTCACCGAGGCTTTCGGCAAGATAATGAATCTGGAGATAGGCGGCGAGAGACCTTCCTGTGTCCTCGTTGAGGTTTCTGTCCCCCACGAGACTGAGATATACCTCTCGATAACACTGGATAGAGGAGCGAGGGCCTTCGTCGTGATATCCTCGAAGGCGGGCGGGGTCGATGTCGAGTCTCTCAAGGGGAGGGTCATCCAGAAGATTTCGAACAAGGGCATCACGAAGGGGGAGGCTCAATCCGTCGCGATGAAGCTCCACCTTTCGGGAGAAGAGAGAGAACGATTCTCGAGGATCGTCGCGAATCTCGAGCGTCTCGCCAGAGAGAAAGAGTGCGAGCTCGCCGAGATCAACCCACTCGCTTTCACCAAGAGGGGAGGGCTGACGGCGCTCGACGCGAAGGTGATTCTCGACGATAACGCACTCTTCCGGCACCCTGAATTCTCAAAACTCCACCCTGAGGATGAATTCGAGGGAGAGGCGTCGAGGCAGGGTTTCGCCTTCGTCAGACTCGAAGGGAATATCGGGGTGGTTGGGAACGGTGCGGGTTTAGTCCTCTCGACGCTCGACCTAGTGGCAGACGCAGGAGGAAACCCCGCGTGTTTCCTGGACCTGGGAGGTGGCGCTCAGAGGGAGAGGGTCGAGGCCGCGGTCAACCTTGTCAACAAGCTGCCGAACGCGAATAGGATTCTTGTGAATATCTTTGGCGGGATAACGAGGACGACCGACGTCGCGGAGGGGATCAAGTCAGTGATTGAACAGGGCGTGATGAAGCCCATCTACGCAAGAATCAGCGGCGCAGAGGAGAGGGAAGCGAGAGAGATTCTCGCTAAGACGCCCGTGCATCTCCATCCTTCACCATCCGAGGCTGTCGAAGCAGCTGTGAGGTCGCAGTGATTCTGCCGAGGCGTGGAGAGGCGGTCATCGTCCAGGGGATAACGGGGCGCTATGGCAGCCTTCACACGAAACTGATGCTCCAGTACGGGACGAGGATCGCGGCCGGCGTAACCCCCGGGAAGGGGGGTGAATCTGTCGAAGGGGTTCCGGTCTTCAACACGGTGAAGGAGGCAGTCTCGAAGTCTCGCGCGAGGTCATCTATCCTCTTCGTTCCTGCCCAGTTCTTCTACGGTGCGGCCGAGGAGGCAGTCCTCGCCGGTGTCAAGCTGCTCGTAGCGATTACCGAGCACATCCCTGTCAGGGACACGCTGAAGATGCTCGAGCTGGCGAAGAAGCATTCCGCGACGATAATAGGCCCCAACACGCCGGGCGTCATCATCCCTTCACAGGGAGTGAAGCTGGGGATAATGCCCGCGACCTCGTTCAAGCCCGGTCGAGTCGCCCTCTTTTCGCGCAGTGGCACACTGATGTACGAAGTCGCGAACGAGCTCAGCTCGAACGGGTTCGGGCAGTCTCTCGCCCTGGGGGTGGGGGGAGACCCGATCAACTGCACTACGCTCAACGAGTGCATCGACCTCGCCCAGGGGCTGAATGAAACCCAGGAGGTGGTCATCGTCGGCGAGATAGGAGGGGACGCGGAAGAGAGGCTCGCGAAACACATCCTTGACAGGGGCTTCTCGAAGAGGGTAGTGGGGTACATCGCGGGGAGGCATGCGCCGAGGGAGAAGAGGATGGGGCACGCGGGGGCGATAATCTACGGCGACTACGGGACCGCCGAGTCAAAGATTAACGCGCTGAAGGAAGCGGGGGCGGAGGTCGCGATGACGCCGATGGAGATACCGCTTCTTCTGAGGAAGAGGCGCGACCGTCGAGAACGGACCTGACGGAGGGGTTCGTATTCGGCGAGAGGTTCAGCACGTTCACGTTGCGCGTTTGCTGTATCCTGAGTAGATTAAGAAGTCATAGACGATCTTCACGGAGCCGGCGATCAGTAGCGGTGCCGAGACGAGAGGAATCGACAACAAGATTCCACTCAGGGGTGCCCCCGGAAGACTCCCAACGCTCCTGAAAGTATTGGTAATGGCGTTTGCCGATACCCTATCTCGGTCTTCGAATACCTCGCTCATGAAGGCCTGTCTCGTAGGGACATCCATCTGAGAGACGCTCTGCCTGAGAAGGAGGAATGCCACCGAACCCGGAAACGAGCCGGCGAAGGGGATCAGAACAAGGAAGACATTAGAGAGGAGATGCGTGTAGACCATCGTCCTGAGGTTCCCGATCTTGTCTGCTAAGAACGACGCGGCGAGGGTAGAGACAGCGGTGATGATGTTAACCACCAGAAAGAGGATGCCCAGACTCTCGAGAGATGCGTGGTAGACGAAGAGAAACCAATAGGAGAGAAGGAACTGAGAAACGAACCCTCCACCGAAGGCATCAAACGAATAGAGAATCGAGAGACTGGTGATGTCCCGTCTGGCGTCGAGTGAGACGCCGGAGAGGCCGGGCCTTTTACTTCTTCTTTCTTCCGAAAGCGGCTCCGCGGTCCCCAGCCGCAGGTAGAGCAGGAAAAGAAGCATCCCGACGAGGCCGTAACCCAGGAACAACGAGCGAAAGATTAGAAGGTCATTCTGAAAGTAGAAGGGCGTGGATGCTGCGAAGGCGCCGAGCGAAGATGCTCCGTACCCAATGAGGTTGTAGATTCCGAACGCCCTGTTCTTCTTCTCCTCGGACACAAGGCTTGGCAGCATTCCAGTCTCGATCGACTGAAAGGGTCCAGCCTCGGTCCCCGTGGTGCTGATATTCCCCAGGAAGCAGGCGAGAAGCATGACGGGAAGGAGGCTCGTGACGTACAGCAAGACGCCGGAGAGGAGCATGAGAGCGCTGAAGAGCAGAAGAAACATCCTCCGCCCCAGATAGCTCTCATACCATGTAAGAAGGAGGTTCGAAAAGACGTTGCCCGCTACGATAGCGGCCGACACCAGACCGACGTAGAAGGCAGAGTATCCCAAGGTGCGAAGGTAAAAGGGGGTCATCACGCTAACGAGCCCGAAGACGAAGACCCTGGCGGCCTTCCCGATGAAGACGTAGGTTATGTCCTTCATCGCTTATCGACCACGAATCAATGTGCCTATAGTGATAGACGGGATGAATGTCGCTAAATCACAAATGTCGCATGACCAGACACAGATAGCCAATGATCGGTTAGACTTATCCGGTATGCGAACTCATCACCAATTCTTCAAGCTCTCGATTGCTGTCATCAGGACGTCTCTTCTTTCGCTTTCCTTGTGAGGAGAGACGGAAACCCTTACGATAGGCAGAGTTACTCCCCGTCTTACGAACTTCCGAAGTCTGTCCCTGCACTCACCCGGAGTTCCGTATACAGCAAAGGTATCAAGCATCTCGCTGGTGATAAGAGAAAGCGCCGCTTCTTTCTCTCCTTTGAGATAGTATTTTCTCATCTTCAGCGCTTCGGTTCTGAATGACGATTTCTCGATGACAGGATCTAGTTCTGGATATGAGACGTAGAAGAGTATATCCTCCTTTGCCGCTTTTACCGCTTCTCGACTATCTTCAGCGACGGCGTAGATTATACTGTGTCCTATCTCAATCTGGGATGGATCTTTGCCGACCGACTTCGCCCCGTCAGCTATTCTCTCACGCGCGAAGCTCACGTATTCAGGTGTGCTAATCGAGTTAAGGATGACCCCGTCTCCTATCTTGCCTGCGAGTTCGAGCATCTTCGGAGCCGAGGAGCCGAAATAGATTGGGATGTTTATGGGTTGGCTTGAGAGTTTGGGGAACTTATCAAGGTTGAAGAATTTGCCGTGATAGGTAGCGTCTATGCCTGATAACAACTTCCGGATAATCTCGACGTACTCTCCCATTCTCTCCAGGCGATGGGTTTGTTTGACTCCGAAGTACTGCTCTGTCCTGTTCCTGTACCCAACCCCCAGGCCCAGAAATCCCACCCTACCATGAGAGAGTTCGTTCAAAGTCGCCGCCCCCATTGCAATTTGAAAAGGCGTACGTGTGTAGATTGGCATGACGCTGGTTCCAATTTTCACCTTCTTTGTGTTAGAAGCTATTGCCGATGCGAGAGCAAAACCATCCCTGTAAAACGACTCGGCAACAGCGATTTGGCTGAAACCTGCTTTTTCCGCGGCTACGGAGCAAGCTAGGATATCATCGATGGGCATCTTGAGGACGCTGTAGAAGGTGAAGGCGAGTTTCGTCGTTAACTCTCCTCGTAGACTGCCGCCTGACAGCTCTTCGGGTAGAGCACATAGAGGCGCTGCCTCTCTCGGTCAAACGCGAACGAGTGTGCACCTACCTCTGTCTTGACCGTTTCTTTCACGATGCGTGAACGAGTGTCGATGACATCAATGACACCGGGATTCGCGATGGCGCAGTACAGCAATTCGCAAGGCTCGTTATACCAAATCACATCAGGCGCTCCGCTGATCGGAACGCTCGCTGACTCCTCGCCCGAAAGTAGGTCCAGAAAGACCACTGTTCCACTGTCACATGCAGCAAAGGTCAGGTTCTCTTTCGGTCCCAGGTCCAAACCATGCGGTCCCTTAGAGGAGACTCGGATGAAGCTGACTTTCTGCATCGTCTCACTATCAAGCAATGCCACTCCGGCCGGGTCTCGGATGTTAACCAAGAAGTGCCTTGTCTTCGAATCGTACGCGCACCAACGCGGTCTACCTGGTAATTTCTGGCTCCGCAGCATCTTCATCGAGAATGGGTTGACCAACCTCACTTCAAAGTCTTCGACGTCCGCGACCAGGAGGTGTTCAAGCTGACTATCCCAAGCCAGGCCGTTGGGCTTCGGACCCACTTGAATCTCTCCAATCAGGGTTCTTTTTGTCGCGTCCCAACAGCAGACTTTGCCAGCGCCTCTCGCAGCCGCAAAGACCAACCCGACCTTTTGAGTGCAGAGGACACCGCTGGCTTCGGGGCATCCCTTTATGGTCAGTGAATGAGAAAGCTTTTCACCGTCGATGACCTCGATAGTATCGTTGGCTGTGTGTGCCACAAAGACTGACCCGCTCTCCAAATGCACGTCAGCGTGGTCGAATCCCCCCGGAGAAATGGGTAGGTAGCTTGACGAATCCTGAGCAGTTTAGCATTCTTGAACACCCCACTTCCGCCTTTATTTGTGAGTGTTAACCCTGTCATGGGGAATCAAGCAGAAGCGTGTTCTAGCTTCGCCGCTCCCTGGACCTTCAACTGACAGTATTTGTACAGTGCATCGTAGGTGGGGAACTGGAGCCTCATGTTCTCGAAATCGTCCCTGGACATGGCCCTGAACCCCAACGCAGCTGCTTCCAGCCCTGCCGATTCAGGAGGAGCGTCTGGGATTGTTGTGTCTGCACCTCTCACGATTTTCGCTAGTTCAAGTAGGGCATGGTCTCCTAGATCGTACTTCCTTAGTATGGCGTCGAAGCTTACGTAGTCCGCTCCACCCTGCTTATAGTGCGTCAGCTCCGCCCCTGGCGCATCAAACGGGGTCGCATTCTCCTTCTTCGCCGTTTGTAAGACCTTGTCCGCAGCGACGAAGAGGAACTCTGCCTTTTGGTCAACAAACTTCTTGATAAGCCACGGGCAGGCTATCCTGTCTACCTTTGCTTTCTCGCGTGTAACCCATTTCATGCTGGGGGGTGGGTGCGTCAACTACATATAGGCGCGTTTCGTGATAATAGTATCCTACTCCACCCGCATGTAACATTTCCTGGAATTAGTCCAAGCCAGACCGAAGGATGGCTAGTATACAGGTCAACCTTCGCGAGCGATGTATGGAAAGATCAGACCGACAGGTTGAAATGCGACCGTGCGGTTTGCGAAGAGAGTTGCCGATTGCGGACGCTGCCAAGAAGCAAATTGCGCAGAATAGACGGTTGTTTCTAAAGGTGTGTCTGAGATGCGGTGCTAGAAACCCGCTCGCGGCGACGAGGTGCAGGAAGTGTCGAGCTTCAGACTTGCGGCTCAAGAATCGGTCGGTCGGCGCGAAGAAGTGAGCGGCCAGCCTGAGTTCCCAGCCAAGAACTCTTCAGGGAGACAGCCTGCTAGGGTGCTCCTCCTCGACAGACCGCCTACCGTGGTTGCTGGCGTCAACGACCAGACTTTTCCGTAACGCTTTTTCCTCCAAGATCTTGTTATCTCGACATTCCTTCACGTTTTCTTTGCTTTCAGCAAGCCGGCTCTTGCATGGATCCTTAAGTCTCCTCTGCCTCCAACCTAGACAAAAGAGGAGACTTCTGGAGACGTGGGTGCGGTAATTTCTTATGGCATGAAAATAGTCCGAGTTCTGCAGGCGTCATAGGGCTGGGCGCGAAATACGCGTACACATATTACGACCCCGTCATTTCTTAGATTGCTGGAACGATAGTGGTGACGGCTTGAACATTCTCGGGTCGGGACATGGCTCAACATCAGTGATTAGTCGGATGAAACGCAAGACTCTGGCGCTTCTATCGATAACTCTGATTATCCTCATCGCGGTCTCGTACCTAGTGTTGGCCCCGCCGGGCGGAATCAGCAGAAGTACCACGGGTAACGACTGCACGCTCTCTCTGGTTCAGCGCATTTCGTTGCCACCCGCTCCGGGCCGGATAGACCACATGGATGTGGACCTCGTGCATGGGAGAATGTATGTAGCAATGCTCGGGAATGACTCCCTTGCCGTTATCGATTTGAATCAAGCGACCTTCGTGCGGAGCGTGACGGGATTACGGACACCCCAGGGAGTTCTGTTCATTCCTTCGGCCAGTAGGCTCCTCATCACCAACGCCGGAGACGGGACGGTCGACATTCTTGACTCGGCAAACCTTGGGATCGTGAAAGTGGCTCAACTCAGTTCGGACGCGGACAACATAAGATACGACGTCGCCAGCGGGTTGGCCTATGTTGGCTACGGTAACGGAGGCATCGCAACTCTCAATGCGACCACTGGACAGGTGGTCGCCACCATTGGTCTTGTCGGCCACCCCGAGTCCTTCCAGCTCGATACTAACGATTCAAGGATGTTCGTGAACCTCCCCCAAGCCCATTACATAGCGGTAATCGATAGGAATAACGGCTCCATCACGGCAAGGTGGCCTCTCCCGGCTAATGCATCGCAGAATTTTCCGATGGCAATTGACGAGACCCATCACAGATTGTTCGTGGGCGCAAGACAGCCGGCTGAGGTTCTCGTATACGACGCCGTCTCGGGCCGCCTGGTCACCAAGATAAGCGTAGGACAGGGCCCCGATGACATTTTCTATTCGGCCTCGGGCTGCCTATTCGTCTCGTCAAGGGATGGTTTCGTATACGGGGTGAGCCAGATTGATCCAGACCACTACTCGCTTCAGCCCTCGATTCCCACCGGTATGGGGGCAGGGACTTCACTCTTCGTACCACGCTCCAATCGGCTTTATGTCGCAATCCCTCAGTCCACGGGAGAGTCCCCCCAGGTATACGTTTACCAACACTAAGCTGCAGGATTATCAAGAGTGGCGGGCTGCGGTCTTACCCCGCAACAACCGAGGCACAAGCCGCCTCCGTTTCAAACTCCGAACTCTTAATAAGAGATGCTCGCGAATTGACTACCGGTAGGATGAGTCTCGGGTATGAAAACGGTCAGGACGAGGAACATTGTCATCGTTCTGGCCGTGGTTGGTATCCTTGCATTGGGCGCGTATGTTGCGACAAGTCCAGGTCAATCCAACCCTCCTAAGTCTTCGTCTAATTCCACATCATCTCTGCAGTCAACGGGAACGGTAACCTACCCTAAGACCCAGGTTCAGCTAATTCGCCTCCTGAACCTTTTCGGCAACTTCTCCCAAATGGCGATTACGATCTCTTACCTCGATGAGGTAAATGAGGCTTCGGACAGTTCCAGCGTCTCCTACGTCGTCCTGGGTCGTGCGTTGCTCAACTCGACGAACTACTACAGGGTCGCGTTCATGAACTCTATCGGAAACACGAGCGAGATCGTGTGGTTCAACCCGCAAGGGGGGATAGACAGGGTCGACGTCTTGGGTGACAAGAATTACACCGGATCCGGGGCTGCGTTCTTCGCACGGATTTACACGACTTCCTTTTCTTTGGTTGTAGCGTGGAGTTACAACACCACGCTACTTTCGGGTCTGCAGAAAACAGGGGAGAGCGTCCAGAGCATAGGGCCTACGCAGATGAATGTCGCCAAATACGAGCTTCCTAGCGCAACTTCGGCCTACGCCAACTTCACTGCTGAGATTGCGACCATTCCCGGAACAAATGCCGTGCTCGCAGTCTACGTTTACCAGCAGTCTCCCAACGGGTCGAACGACCTCTTTCAAGTGACCAGCGTGACGAGGGCATAAGAAAAGAACTGGGACGATTGATTAGCTGAGATACTGTTGTCGAGCTTTTCGTAATATCATAGCGTCATGGCAGTCATATGCAGTCGGAAGGGGTTCCTCGTAACTGACTAATTCGAGATGCGGGCGCTCCCGGATGCTGCAGTCGACTGCTTCGATATCCTGACCTTAGCCATCTCCACTCCCTCCCATATCGATGTGTAACCGAGGGCATCGAGTACCTTCTGCCCCTCACCCTTCACACCGCAGGCCTCGATTGCCTGAAGTGCGCCCGTGAGCATTTGGACTCCCCTCAGCTTCTCGTCGATTTCTTTGAGCTTGGCCATGGACAGAAAGAGGTCGCCAACCTTCGCGTACCCATAGGGTTGGAAGTTCTCGAGGGCCTTCCTGACGGACTCTATCGTGACGCTCCTCTTCCTCGCGATCTCCTCAAGGCTCACGATATCTCCCGTCAGAGAGATTTCTTCGGTCTTTAATCTCTCCACTTCATCTTTCACGATCAGTCGATCTCTCTCCTTAAGATGTTCGATTATCGGCTTGAGAGGCACCTCCTTCTCGTAGTAGATGAGGAGGGCGTTGCTCTTGAGCCTCTCGAGCTTCGAGCACGCGAGGCTCTTATCGGCCGCCACGATCATATCTATCCCTCCGACCAGCTTGAGCTTGCTTATCTTCCTCTCAAGGTACTCAGAGGTCCAGAAGCCGACGACCTCAAGGTAGACCTTCGCTCCATTCTTCTCGAAGCTGAAGTCAGGGATAAGGACGTGGGTGCCGGCGACGAGCGGCTCGGGCTCCCTCTTCAGCGCCCATTCAGAGCCGTACGAGAGGAAGGACCTGGCAAACCTCTCTTCCACCGTGCTGTCGTACTGGTCTAGTTTTACCCCTCCAGTTGGTGAGTCTGTCGCGCTGAGGATGATGTCCTTCAATTCTCCGCCATCGGCCTCGAAGGTGTATACCCTTCCTCTGCTTCTCGCGAGTACCTCCGCCCTGATGCTCCAGGAGTCTGATGCGACTATCTGCGGCAGGATTTTTGCGATTGATGTGCCGTATCGCTCCGTCATCTTGAAGAGCGAGAGAGGGCCATCTAGGGAGACCTTGAACCCATCACTCCCCCTCTCTACGGAGTAGATTAGGCCGAACCTCTTTACATCCCGGAAGATGTTCTTCCAGTTCCCCGATGCTGTGAACTCGACCCGCAGCGACTTGAAGAGGAGTGTCTGCGTCAGGGAGAGGTTGTACTGCTTGAGAAGCCGCTCCGCGTCGAGCGGTTTGTATTCTCTCAGGATGATTTCATCCTCCAGGTCGCTGAAGAGCGTCCTCTCCATCGTCTCTGGCGAGATTCCCAGTTTCGCAGAAACCGTTTGGATCACGCCGTTCCTCTCTTCTAGGCTGGACGTCCTTCTCCTGCTCGCCTCCTCGAAGACAGCCATCCTCGCCTCCTTGGGGTTGAAGGCGCTCTCCGCCTCGAAAGTGCACCTCCTTTCCAGCAGGGTTGATAACCCCCTGACCAGCTTGAAGTCGTTGCCTCCGTCCTCCACCTCCCCCAGTTTGTCAAGGAGGTCCCCCCTCCTCT
The DNA here is from genome assembly GCA_005877185.1 of Nitrososphaerota archaeon. Taxonomy (GTDB): domain Archaea; phylum Thermoproteota; class Nitrososphaeria; order Nitrososphaerales; family Gagatemarchaeaceae; genus TA-13. Next base: position 1,199 of record VBPQ01000064.1, on the reverse strand, counting down.
TTCCTGTGGCGTCGCTGAAGATGAATAGGATTTTCTCTGCGAGCGCCAAGGTGTCAAAGTCAAGGCTCGCATAAAGCGGACTTATCGTTCCCCTGGATATCTTGGCCCTGAGGAGGTTTGATGGGAGCATATATCTTCTCGACTAGTTCCTCCCTTTATTCCTCTATCATTTCCGCCCCATCGTAGGTTTTGGCCTCTGGTTCATTCTCGACCGCTCCTCCTCCCGTGCCCTCGTCCCCTCCTGCTGCACGCTTCCTCCTTGAGCTGGTTCTCGTCTCCGATGTCTCCCTCGACACGAGTTCTATCAGTCTGGCCTGCCCCTTCCCCTCGCTCTTCCTGAGGAGCCTGCCCAGGCGCTGAATGAACTCCCTTGAGCTCCCCGTCCCGCTCACTATGACCCCCACGGAGGCCTCGGGTACGTCAATGCCTTCGTCAAGGACCTTTGATGTTGCGAGCGCCCTGAACCTCCCCTCCCTGAAGCCCTTCAGGGCTTCGTGTCGCTCGTCCTTGCTCGTGGTGTGCGTGATGAAGGGGAGCAGGAACCTCCTCGATATCCTGTAGACGAGGTCGTTGTGTTGGGTGAAGATTAGAATCCTCTCGCCGGGGTTGGAGCGAAGTATCTCCTCGAGCTTTTCCAGCTTCGCCTGGGAGTTGAACGCGATGCTCAGCGCTCTATTCCTCGCGAGGAGGGCCCGCCTCGCTTGGGGGTCTCTCCCCGTCCTCATTATGAACCTCTGGAAGTCTAAAGGCGACCTCATCCATATCCTGTTTGCTTCCAGGTAGTCGGTGAAGAGCCTATAGTTTCTCTCGTACTCCTCCTTCTCCTCTTCCGTCAACTCCACGTTCACTCTCTCCACGGTGTAGCCCGAGAGGTATCGTCCCGCCAGGTCCTCGGGTTTGAGCCTGTAAACGACTCCTCCGATCAACCGGGGGAGTTCGAGGTGGAGCATGTCCTCTCTCTCGTAGGTTGCGGTGAGGCCCATCCTGTACGGCGTGGTGAACATCTCGGCTATCTGCCTGAAGCTCTCCGCGGGGAGGTGATGGCAGTTCGAAACGGCTATCCCGTTGGCGAAGAAACTATGGTCTTCGTCCACCTCGATGTCGAATACCTCCTCGTCTCTAAGAGCCGAATCAACCTGTATGACTTGTATGGAATCAAGCCCAGGAGAAGCTCGATGTGCCCAGGAGAAGCTCGATGT
>VBPQ01000173.1 GCA_005877185.1 Nitrososphaerota archaeon | reverse complement strand
GTGAAGGTAGTGACCTGTCCTGCCCAGGTAATCGTCGCAGCCGTCACAGGGGTGCCCGAGGTGCCGTGTTGGTGATCGGGAGGAAGCTACTGGCGAAGTTGCCGCAGGTGAAGGTTTTGCCTGAATTGGTCGAGAGGAAGTCACCCGACCTCAAATTTCCTCCCATTACCGCAACCTCGGGAGAATTTGTCGACGTACCGAAGACTCCGAACACGAATCCAGCCACCGCGACAGAACCGACTAGAGTGACTGCCACAATCAGTACTGTCGCAACGAAGGGAGAGATGGCTCTCTTCCCACGGACACACCCAGCGGCTAAGGCGGCCCACCGGGGGTTTCTCAGGAGGATTCATGACCCGGGCAGGCCAAACAACGCTTCGCAGACCCGGGTGAGAGTAACGCGACCACAATTATCGCTATCGCTACGATTACCCTTATTCCACCACCCTTCGTGCGCGTTTTCAGGGCCAAAGGCCTCTCTCATCTCACCTTGTCTGTAAATCTTGATAGTTATCTCGTCCTTAAGATTTGTGAATTCCCAGTCCATTTCTTGGGCTTTTTTCACCCTAGCACGGCTCCCTTCCTTATCTGAGCATCACTTCATGCCTCGCTGCCCTCCCGGTAAGAACGCTGTTCTCACTTTTCGAACAGGATTAGTTAGTTAGATTTCGAGAAAGATGCTTAAAGGGGCTCTGTGTATTATCATACGTTGCCTAGCAGAAAGCCCGTTCTGGTGAGCGATATCGTCGCCGCGCTCCTGGAAAACGGGGGAATAACGTCCAGGACCTCTCCTGTCCTTTACCTCTGGAGGGACTCGGGAAGAGTGGTGCGGAGGATAGAGATCAAGACCCTCGAAGAATTCCTCAGCCTCTTCGGGGTGGGCACCTATCAGGTGTACATCGAGAACCCCGACATCGCCTACGTCGACTCCAAGAGGTTCAGAGTCAACTCGCTCTCCATTGTGACGAGATACCTGGGCGATGGCAAGTGGTCCGAACCGATACTACAGACCGACGAGGAGGAGGTGACGCGCGACTACTCAGGTGACTTCAAGGCGAAGGCAGCGCGAAGGGCCACGCGGATCGCGGGGAAGGTTCAGGGTACACTGACCATTCTGTCAATTCTCTACGAGGCCTACAAGATCATCCGGGGTATCAGGGGCTAGGTGGGCTCTATCTCTTCTCTCAGCCTCTCGAGGGCCAGGAATGCCTTCGCGAGAATGGCCTTGTTTATCTTGTAATACCTGCCGACCTTTCCCTTGGAGCGTGGTTCCCTCAGCATCTCGTATCGGGAGGCGACTATGCCGTTCTTCTCGAGAACTGCCAGATGATAGGAGACCGTCGCCCTGTCCAGTTTTGTTTCGTCGGCGAGTTCGCTAATGTTCTTCTTTCCCCTCTGAAGTATCCTGACCATGCGAAGCCGCTCCTCCTGTATCAGCGCCCTCGCAAGTTCGAGATTACGACTCGCACTTCTGTTGCTCAAATCGCGCATCTTCACCCCAACCTGAACTCGTGGGCGTTTATATTCATATGCATAAAATTCATCATGTGCGGTGATTGTCCTCACGTATTTAAGATTCCTATGGATGCTGAATCCATCCACGCAGTCCGAGAGCCTTGACCGTAAGGCTCCCCTCGGCCGATGCGAACGCCCTCGGGTTTCGGACCCTCAGGGGAAGAGCGGGAGGATTACGAACATCCTGGTACGGGGGCGACGCGAGCCCAGAACACGTTAAAGGAATGCGATTCCCTTCCTCGCTTCCTCGGTCCGCTCGGCGAAGGCTTTCGCTTCTTCCCTCGTGCCCTCAACAAAATCCATGTACTTCTTGACGCTGAACGACTCGTAAGGATAGACCTCCCCTCCTTGCGGGCACGGTCTCGATGACCGACTCAGAATAAGGGGCATCCGACGACTCTTCCTTCCGACCGTCGATAAATGCATTGACCGGGCTAGGCTAGACGATGTTCCTGATTGAAGTCACCTCGACGCCGTGGGACTTGAGCTCGGCTCGTATCACCCTCAACGCGGCGGGGGCGTTCATCGTGTCGCCGTGAACGCTTACGCTCTTGGCCGATATCTCCAGCTCCTTCCCCTCGGTCGTCCTCACCTTTCCCGAGTCCAGGTACCTTACCAGCCTCTCGGCAGTCGCCTTCGGGTCGGGCTTATGCATGAACTGCTCTCTCCGCACGACCAGCCCGCCGTCGGGGCCGTAGTCCATGTCGACGTACATCTCGCCGACGACCTTGACTCCCATCGATTCGGCGACATCCGCCGCCCTGTTGGGGACGGGCATGAACCAGTAGAGTTTCTTGTCCAGGTCGAGAATCGCCTCCGAGACCGCCCGCGCCAGCTCCTCCTCCTTCCGCAGGAGGGTGTAGAACGCGCCGTGCGGCTTCACGTGCTGCAAATCCATGCCGCGCGTTTCCAGGAAGGCCTTCAGGGCCCCCGTTTGGTAGAGCAGGTAGGCCCTCGCCTCCTCTCGTGTGATCTTCATCTCCCTCCTCCCGAACCCCATCAGGTCGGGGAGGGCCGGATGCGCCCCCACTCCCACCCCGTGGTCCTTCGCGAGCGCGACCGTCCGCTCCATCGTGACGGGGTCTCCGCCGTGGAATCCGCAGCCGACGTTCGCCGAAGTGATGAGGGGCATGATCTCCTCGTCGTGGCCAACCTTGAAATTCCCGAAGCTCTCCCCCATGTCGCAGTTGATGTCTATCTTCCGCACTGCAGGGCTCGAGAGAGAGAACCCGCGTTCTTATTCATGCTGCCTGAAGAAATCAGTTCTCCTCGTCGTCCTCCTCCTCCTAGCTAATCTTATTAGCCCAGACGGAGCCGTTTCGACGGATGAAATTCGGGCTGATTTATTCCTTCCAGGTCCCGCCCGGCTCGGGCGCGACGCACGCGCAGCTCTGGAAGGACGCCCTGCGCGAGGCCGACCTCGCAGAGAAACTAGGATATGACTCCATAACCCTCGTCGAGCATCATTTCCTTGACGACGGGATGAACCCATCGCTCTTCGTGAGTGCGGCTGCAATCGCCGCGAGGACGGAGCACGTGAAGGTCGGTACCTCCTGTTACCTTCTGCCCCTCCACCATCCGATTGAGACCGCGGAGAACGCGGCCGTCCTCGACAACATCTCGCAGGGGCGGCTGATCATGGGCGTCGCGGCGGCCTACCGTGACGAGGAGTTCAAGGGATTCGGAATCTCCCGGGCGGAGAGAGGACCGAGGATGGACGAGTACCTCCAGATACTCAGGGAGGCCTGGACGAAAGACACGTTCTCCTTCAAGGGCAGGTTCTATTCCTGCAAGAACCTCTCCGTGACCCCGAAGCCGGTGCAGCGGCCGATCCCGATGTGGTTCGGCGCTTCGGGGCAGGCGGGGCTCAGGAGGGCCGCATCCCAGGGCCTCCCGCTCGTCGGCTCCAACAGGCACCACGTCTCGGAGCTGGAGCGGCACTATTCGACTTACCGCAAGTACCTCCGGCGCTACGGCAAGCGAGTATTCGATGTCCCTCTCCTGAGGAACGTCTACGTGGCCGAATCCGACGGGAAGGCGGTGGAGGAGTCCGCGGGTTCGATGATGGCCGTCCTCGCAGGGTTGTACGGGAAGTGGGCCAGATGGAGGAAGATGGTCGACGACAAGGGGAGGTCGCCCGACGACCCTGCCTTCCACTCCTTCGCGTCTCACAGGGAGAAGTGCATCGTGGGGAGCACGAGGACCGCGGCAGACCAGGTCGAGATGTACTCGAAGCGCCTCGGCGTCAACCACCTGCTCTGCTGGACCGCTCTCCCAGGCATGCCCCACGAGAAGGTCGAGAGGTCAATCACGCTCTTCGCGAAAGATGTGGTGCCCTCTTTCCGCTGACGACTCGAGCGGACGCGTGGTTTATCTACGATAGAGGTACCGCGAACCGTGGTGGCCGGCCTGGCGAGCGAGAGACGGTCCCTGGAGGTTCTCAGGGGCGGCGTGGAAACGACCGTTCAGGATTATCCTGGCCGCCTCGGCTACTGGGACATCGGCATCCCCCCCTCCGGTCCTCTCGACGACTACAGCCTGAGGCTCGCCAACGTCTTAGTCGGGAACGCTCCCGGCGAGGCCGCTCTCGAGGTGACGGCCGGGATGTTCTCCGTGAAGGCGAGGGACGACCTCGTCCTCGCTGTCACGGGGGCCGACATGCAGCCGACCCTTGGGGAGAAGCCCGCCCCGATGTGGGAGAGCTTCCTCGCGAAGGAGGGTGAGGTGCTCAGTCTCAGAATCGCGGGGACGGCAGGCTTCAGGGCATACGTGGCCGTCGCCGGGGGAATAGACGTCCCCTCATACCTCGGCAGCAGGTCGACCTTCGCGGCCGGAAGGTTCGGAGGGTTCGAGGGGAGGGTGCTGAAGTCGTCCGACCTGCTGAAGGTGGGCGCGAGCGAGCGCAGACTCTCAGAACTCGTCGGAAGGAAGGCCAGGGACGGGGTCATCCCCAGATTCACCAAGACAGTAGAAGTGGAGGCCACCGTCGGACCGCAGGCTGCTCCCGACTTCGTCTCGGAGGACGACCTCGAGGCATTCTTCTCCGAGGTCCACAGGGTCGACAGGAACGCGAACCGGCTGGGGTACAGGCTATCGCCGCGGCAGTGGAAGTGGGCGAGGCCCGACGGGTGGATTGCGGGGAAGCACCCGTCAAACATCATCGACAACGGTTACACGGTGGGCTCCGTCAACATCAGCGGCGATCAGCCTATAATTCTGATGAGGGACGGCCCGTCGGCGGGGGGGTTCATCTGCCTCTGCTGCGTCGTGACCGGTTCTCTCTGGAAGGTCGGGCAGGCAGCTCCCGGGAGGGACGAGCTGAAGTTCAAAAAAGTCTCGTACGATGAGGCGATACAGCTCCGCAAGGGGCTCGAAAGGAACCTTCAGACGGGAGTACGCTGATGACCTCGGCGAAGATCAGGAGTCGGTGA
>VBPQ01000172.1 GCA_005877185.1 Nitrososphaerota archaeon | reverse complement strand
CTCTTTGCCTCTTTACGCGGGCTCCACCCTCGGGCTCTTCCTCTCGCCCTTCCAGAACACTCTCCTGGCGAACTACGTCTCCAACCAGACACTGGGGGGCTACTTCGCTGGCTCCAACCTCACAACAATAATTGGCTTCTTGGGTACTCCCATCGCAACGGCCCTCTTCCCCCTCTTCAGCAGCTTCGGGGAGAACAAGGAGGGGCTCTTCGACGCCTACGCCTCATCCGTGAAGTATGGCGCTCTCTTTCTCGTGCCTGCCACCCTCTTGGTCATAGCCTTGTCACGGCCGATAGCCGCCGCAATCTACGGAGAAAGCTACGCCTTCGCCGGGAGCTACTTCGCGGTCCTCGCCGCCCCCACATTGCTGGTCGGCCTCGGCTCTCTCAGCCAGGGAGGCCTCCTCAACGGGATGGGGGAGACAAGGAAGAGCCTCATGATCGGAGTCGTCGGTTCGCTGGTCGCAACAGGGACCTCGGTCTTTCTCATCCCCCTACTCGGCGTCTACGGATTGGTTCTAGCCTCCGCGATTGGCACGACAGCGGGTTTGGTCGTAAGCACTCGCGTCCTCGCTAAGTTATTCGCGAGAAGCATCTTGGTCACCTCCGTCGGCAGAATCTACGTGGCGGGAGCAATCGCGGCCCCCGTGGTCTATCCCCTCGCCATTCTCGGGGCCCCGGCTATACCGACGGTTCTCGGAGCCACACTCCTGTTCACCGCTCTGTACGTTCCGCTCCTCGCGCTGACAAAAGCGTTGACCCCTAAGGAGCTTTCCACCCTGGAAGTGTACTTCATGAACGTTGGCCCCTTCTCGGCCCTGCTGGGTCTTCTTCTGAGATACTACCGGATTTTCGCGCGAGGTCAGAAATTGCAGCCGGATCCGGTAAGCTCCTGAGCTTCCAGACACCATCGCGCAATCGCCTGGATTCTCTGCTCGCTGCGCTAAACCATCGAGAATTTGGTCGCACCTTCAACGGTTTCGTTTGCTCCTTCCTCAGAGAATTTCAGGTCGTAGTCCGCTTCCTGTCGAAGATTCATGGCCTCCTCGTAGTTTTGAATCAACGAGCTCTCGAGCTCGTTTCTGAAGAGCTCCTGCAGCGCCAAGAATAGCGCATAATGGCTCTTCTCTCTGAAGCCTCTGCTGTAGAGCAACGCTCTTCCGCTGTGGAAGATCGAATAGTATCCCTGAATTGTGGCCCACTTGTACTTGCCCCGACTCAGCGAATCCTCCGCTTCTTTCATGTCGGTCTCCGCGGCGCTGATCTCCTTCAGCACCATCTCCCGGGTTATGTTGGCGCGAAGTAGTTTCCTCTCCGCCAGCAACCGCTGTACCCTTGCACTCACTCTGCTCGCCACAGGACTATCCCTCTTTCTATGTTGTCGTAGAGCGCCCGGTTGTCCCTCTTCAACTTGATGAACTCGTTGTTGTCAGCCACTATTGGAACAACTCTCCTTTCAGCTCTCCGGTTGAAGACACTGATCTCCTCTAAGACCAGCTCCTTCTCTGAGGCGAGGACGAACAAATCGATGTCACTCTCTCCGGTGTCTGTCCCTTGAGATGTACTGCCAAACAGCACGATTTTCCTGGAATGAGGCTTGAGCGAACGGACCAGGTTCCTCATCGCGAACGTGCTGCGAAGTATCTTGAACTGTTTGGCTGTGGCCTCGTCGGAGTTTAGCCTGTAGAACGCCATCCGCCCTTTCGTCTCTCTTGAAAGCAAGCCCAGCTTGGAGAGCAGCCTCAATATCTTGTTGGCCGAGCCCTTGCTCACGCCCGTCTCCCTGAGCACCTCCCTTTCGTAATACTCGTGCATCGGGTCGTCTAGGAAAAGGGAGAACACACTCATTACCGTGGGCGTGAGGAAGTCTAATTTGTCGGGTACACGCTCATTTGTTTGAGCCATATCCTCATTATTTTAGACCGGTGTTACTTAAGCCTGATGGCAGATGGAACAGGAGCTGGAAACCCACGAGCTCGATCTCTTTGCGGCTTACTTAACTGGTTGTTTGTAGATTTCTCCTAGCTGTCAAAGTCTCTTGTCATAGTAGCTGATTCGGAGAACCCGCGCTCTTCCTCTCCATGTTTGCTTCCGAGATACCCTCTCCGATGAAGGGTCTCCTGAGGAACTTCGCCCCGCTCCTCAGCAGGCCGCAGCAAGAGAATCTGGCGAGGACCGTCGTAGGGATGATGACGACGGAGGGGGAGAAGTGCGTCAAGAACGTCAACGACTCGTTCGTACCTCACAAGGACCAGAGCAACCTGAACAGGTTCATCACGGACCCCAAGTGGGACTACCGCGCTCTCAACGAGAGGAGGGTCGCTCTCGTCGAGGACGAGCTGGGGCTGAAGGGCTCGGAGCTGTGCTATCTCCTGCTGGACGACACGAACGTCGAGAGGTACGGGGGTGAGGGCGTCGGCTACCACCACGACTCGAAGCACGGCATGATCAAGGGGCACAACTACGTGACGGAGGTGTGCTCCGTCGTCGACGGCACGCTCTACCCCGTCGACCTGAGGCTCTACATGCCGGAAGGGACCTCGAGCAAGCCGTTCAGGAGCAAGATCGAGCTCGCGTGCGAGCTTATCGACGCATTCGACCCGCCGTCACGGCGCACCATCGTCGAGTTCGACGAATGGTATCTGTGCGGGGACGTGGTGAAGCACGTCGAAGAGAGGGGCTTCGACTGGATGAGCGAGGCCAAGAGCAACCGCGTCCTCTTCCACGGCGTCGATGAGCAGGGGAAGGGCGAGAGGCTCCGCGTCGACGAGCTCGCGGAGAGGATGAGGCCGTTCTTCAGGGACGTAGAGGTCGACGGGGAGCTCTATCAGTGCCTCGACACGGAAGCCTACATGCCAAAGGTGGGCGAGACGAGGCTACTCCTCAACTGCAGGGCAGACACGAAGGACATCCACTACGCCTGCACGAACATCCTCAGAGAGAGGGAAGGGTCGACGACTGCGACCATCCTGAGGCGCGCGCTGAAGAGGGCCGAAATCGAATCATTCCACTGGGACATCAAGAACGTACTGGGATTCGGAGACTACAGGTTCAGGGGGAGCGATGCGGCGATAATACACTCGCACCTAGTCCTCCTGACATACAGCCTCCTCCTGATCGCGAAGAGACGGGTAGAGAGGAGGGAGGCGCTCGAAGACAAGGAAGAGCGCAGCAGCAGGCACAGCATCGGCGAGGCGTGCAGATGGATGAGGGACAGATGCATCGTGGCATTCTGCAGATGGATCGGCGAGAGACTCTCTCAGGGGACACAGTTCCCGAAGATACTCGCTGCCATCAATCCGCGACTACGAAGCTACAAATAACCAGTTAATCTGGCAGAATGGGGTTCTGCGGGCCTGGCCTTTGGCTATCTTCACCTGCAATGGTGCCCTGTCGAGACCCGGATCAACACTTCGCCGAGCCGAGCATCCTGACGTCCGCGAGATACCTGTCAATCTGTTAAGTCCAAGCCTCTCACAACCCTTAACGAAAATACGACTAGCCACAAAGTGT
>VBPQ01000174.1 GCA_005877185.1 Nitrososphaerota archaeon | reverse complement strand
TTCGGAGAAGGCAACGAGGACGAACAAGAAGGTGATACTCGAGCTGGGCGGACACAACCCGATGATCGTCCTGGACGTCGCGGACGTCGGGGCCGCGGTCAGCGCGGCGGTCGCGAGCACCTTCGGATACTCTGGTCAGGTCTGCACCGCGACAAGGAGGATAATCCTCTCGGAAGGAGTCAGGGGCAAGTTCCTCACCCACTTCGAAGAATCGGTAAACAAGCTCAAGGTCGGGAACCCCCTCGAACGGACGACCAACGTGGGTCCGGTAATCAACCGCAGGAGCCTTGAGAAGATCGAGCGTCTGGTCGAAGACGCTACGGCCAGGGGCGCGGTCGCAACGACGGGCGGCGCTCGTCTGGACTCGGGCGAATACTCGAGGGGGAACTTCTACGCACCTACCGTCCTGGATGAAGTGGATAAGGGGATGGAGATCGCCTCAAAGGAGATATTTGGTCCTGTCGCGGCTGTCATGAAGGTCACGCGCGAGGAGGACTTCGCGGATGCAGCCAACAGTACGGTCTACGGGCTGCAGGCTTCGATCTTCACTTCGAATCTGGCACGTGGCATCAAGCTAGCAAGGAAGGTGAAGGCGGGCGCCGTGCTCATCAACGACAGGACCAACCTTCGATGGGATAACGCTCCGTTCGGCGGAGTCAAGATGAGCGGGATGGGGAGGGAGGGCGTCAGCCTCGCGGTCACAGAGCTGACGGACCTGAAGTTCATAGTCGCGAACTTGGGCGAGTCCTGAAGGCGGCTCGCGGGTCCGCAGCCGGGGGCTCTTTCTCACAGGAATTGCGTACGAGGCCACGGTGCCGAGGACGAGCCCGAAGAGAATGCGTGTCACGGGGCTACCTTCCACCTTCGTGCTCATTCCCAGATGTGCGGTCCGAGCCTTTCAGGAGGCGCTTTGCGATCTTGTAGTGGACGGCATCTATCAGCTTACCGTCGAGCGAGAATGCGCCCTCCGCTCTCCCCTTCGCTCTTTCGTACTGCTTGATGACGCCTCTGGCCCACCTCAGCTCGGACGGCTTCGGCGAGAAGACCTCATTGGCGACAGAGACCTGAGAGGGATGGATCAGCTGCTTCCCGGAAAACCCTAGGGCCCTGGCATGAAGGGCCTGCCGCCTGAATCCCTCTCTGTCTTTTAGGTCGAAGAAGACGTTGTCGATTGGTTCGATACCCACAGACCTGGCAGCGACGACAATTCTGGTCTTGACGTAGGGATTCTCGAGGTAGGAATCGACGGAACCGGCCACGGAAAACGCGAAATCGGCCGCCCCAAAGCTCACGGCGTCGACGCCGCGGGAACACACTATCGTTCCTATTTCCTCGAGGCCTTCGGCCGTTTCGATGATGGGGATGAGCCTCTTCCCTGTCTGTTTGTACACCCGAGTGAGGTCCTCCTCGGCCTTCGGGATGACCAGCGAGTCGAGCCTGTCGACGGGGCGGAGTTGGTCGAGGTCGGCCTTCCCCCATCTCGTCGCAACCGAATTCGTCCGCACGCAGACCTCTTTCTTCCCCCAATCGAGTTCCGACGTCATCTTCCTGACCAGGCTCCTCGCCCTCTCTTTTTGGGCCGAGGGTACCGCGTCTTCGAGGTCGAGAATGACAGAATCGCAGTCGAGGGAACTTGCTTTCATGATCATCTTCTCGTTGTTCCCAGGCACGTAGAGTTGGCTCCTTCGCAGCACACTTAACAACAGAGACCCAGTAACTTAAATCCTGTCGTGCGTGCGTCGGATGAGATGAAGGGGCTCGAGGAGTTCGGCAAGCACTTCGAAGACTTCAGGGTCGGACAGAGGATGAAAGGGAGGGTCGGGAGGACAGTCACTGAAGAGGACAACATCTGGTTCACGCTGATGACCAACAACGACAATCAGATTCATTTCAACTCGGACTATGCGAGGAAGTACTTCCCTGGAGAACCGTTCAGGGGGAGGACGGTCGTCAATGGCTTCTTCACTCTGGGGCTAGTGGCAGGACTTCTGGTAGGGGAGACGAGCGCCAACGGATTCATGCTCGGCATTGAAGACGTGAAGTTTCTCAAGCCAGTCTTTCCCGCGGACACGATCTATGCTGGCTGCGAGGTCGTGAAAGTCAGGGCCTCAGCGAGCAGGCCGGGGTACGGGATAGTCAAGATAAACAGCTGGGGAGTCAACCAGGACAACGAGAAGGTCGTGGAGTTCGCCAGGTCGTTCATGGTGAGGAAGAGAGGAGTTGTTTGGAGTCAGAAAAGAAGGGCTTAGCGATGAGCAGAGGCTCATCGTCTCCACGATAGTGGAGCTTTCCAGGAAGTTCGGCGAGGACTACTGGCAGAGGCTCGACTCGGAGAAGAAGTATCCGAGCGAGTTCGTAGCCGAGATGGGTAGGCTTGGGATGGCGGGACTTACGATACCCAAGGAGTTCGGCGGTGCAGGGTACGGCGTGAAGGAGGCTTCGCTGGTGCTCGAGGAGATTAATTCGGGCGGGGGGAACGCTCAGCCCTTTCACGGGCAGTACTACCTTTCGTTCATGGTCTCGAAGTTCGCCTCGCAGCACTCGAAGGAGAAGTATCTTCCAGGGCTGGCCAGCGGCAAGCTGAAGATGCAGACCTTCGCTCTCACCGAGCCGGAGGCAGGCTCCGAGTCTACGAAGATCAAGACTTCGGCCGAGAAGCGTGGAGACGGATACGTGATAAAGGGGCACAAGGTATTCATCTCTAGGCTCGAGCACACGGACCTCGTAGTCCTTGCGGCTAGGACGACACCTTACAGGAGCGCCCAGAAGAAGACCGATGGGATATCGCTGTTTCTGGTGGAGCTGAAGGGGGTGAAGGGGTTCGAGATGCACAGGATAGAAACGATGTTCAACAGCCAGACGTACGAGGTATTCATCGACGGACTCGAGATACCAAGGGAGAACCTCATCGGGGAGGAGGGAAGGGGGTTCGGCTACATCCTGGACGTGCTCAATCCGGAGAGAATTCTGCTTGCGTCCGAGTGCATAGGAGACGCTAGGTGGTTCGTGCAGAAGAGCGTCGAGTACGCGAAGAGCAGGGTAGTCTTCGACAAGGCAATAGGTAGCAACCAAGGAGTTCAGTTCCCCATCGCTGATGTGTACGCGAAGCTACTGGCCGCGGAGAAGGTGAGGTGGGCAGCGGCAGAGATGTACGACGCCGGGGCCGACGAGAGGTCCGTCGGTGAGTTGGCTAATACCTCCAAGTATCTTGCCTCCGAGTGCTCGTGGCAGGCTGCGAACGTGGCCATGGACGTTTACGGAGGGGCGGGAATGGCTGTGAGCAATCACGTTGAGAGGAAGTTCAGGGAGACGAGGCTCTACAGGGTGGCTCCCGTCTCTCAGAATCTGGTCCTCGCGTACATCGCACACAGCGTCCTAGGGCTTCCAAGGTCATATTGAGTTGAGGAAGGAAGGAACGCGGTCGAGTTTCTACGACTGATTCGCGAAGAGCTGAAATCTCAGGGCGTCGATGTGACGCCGTTCAGGAGCATGGCGTAGGCTGACGGTTCAAAACATATATCGCCTTTCAGATGACAAGTGCCAATATGATGGCGACATCCGAGTCCGTTATCGAAGCGGTACCCGCGAAGGAGGGCAGACCGAGCGTGACTTATCGTTTCTCCGGAGACGAGTATATCCTCATCGAATTCGGTGATATGACGACAGACTTCCTCTACAACCTTCGCGCGATGGGGCTCGCAGAGCGGGCGAAGAAGATTCGGGGTGTGATAGAGACGGTCCCGGCGATGCGGTCGCTCCTGGTCCACTTCGACTCGCTCCAGATTGGAATGAAGGAACTCCTCGCGAAGCTGAAGGAGATTGAGGGGAACATCAAGAGCGTCGGCGACCTGATGATCCCTTCGCGGCTGCTGAGGCTGCCCGTCGCTTACAGGGACAGCTACACTACCGAATTCATCGGGAGGTACGCGAAGCTGATACGGTCCGACGCGCCTAACATAGTGGACGGCCACAACATCGGATACGTGGCGAAGTACAACGGGGTAAGCATAGAAGAGATGATCAGGCTGATCGAGTCGAACCAGTATTGGGTAGCGATGCTAGGCTTCTGGCCTGGCCTTGCGTTCATGACGCCGTTGGACATGAGGGCGTATCTCACAGCGCCCAAGTACAACCCGACCAGGCCATGGACTCCTGAAGGAGCCTTCGGGATCGGAGGCCCGATTGTGGCGATATACCCCATCGAGTCGCCGGGCGGGTACCAACTGCTCGGAAGGTCGATACCCATCTATGACCTGAAGCAGAGGAACCCGGTCTTCAGGAAGAACCCGGTCCTCTTCCAGCCCGCCGACCGAATCGAATGGGAGACGGTGAGGGACGACGAGCTCGAGGAGCTCAGGAAGCAGGTCTTCGACGGCACGTACAGATACAGGATCTACCCGTACGAGTCATTCAGCGTCAAGAAGTACCTCGAGTTCTTGGAGGACACCAAGGAGGAGGCACAGGCTTTCGCGGTCCGCGCCGAGGAAGCCAGAAAGGGGATAGCTTTCCCGTAGCGGCGGAAGCCTTTCTCTTGCGGGTTCGCTGGTAGTTGTGCTTAGTTATCTCGTTTGCTTAATGAATTGATGATGGCAACGAGTCTCGAGAAGGAACTGAGATTGATCCGTGAACGACTCGATTCGATTGAAGATGCCTTAGCAGAAGAGATGTCGGAGGATGACAAGAAGGCCCATGCCGAGGCGCTCAAGGAGCACAAAGAAGGGAAGACAGTTCCGTTCGTCAGGAAAAGCAAGCGTTGAAGAGATACGGCCGGGGAAGTGGGGTTCTGCCTAAATAGATATTACGCATAATACCATCAATGAAAGTAGAGGAGACCCGGGTCACGAGCAAGCATCAGACCACGATCCCAAAGAACGTTAGGAAGCATCTCAAAGTCCAGCCTGGTCAGAGCGTACGGTGGCACGTCGTAAGGGAGATGGTGGTGGTCGACGTTCACAAGAAGATGCCAAACCACGTTAAGTTTCTCACGTCGCAGGTGAAACTCGACCTCGACGCGGTGAAGCTCGTCAAGGAAACCCGTGAAGAGTTCTCATGATTTTGATGAGAGTCGACCCGACTAATTACCGAACGTCGAAACGATGAAAGACGACTCTGCAATGCCAGGGTTATTACCCCTCCGCCGGGATATCATCTACGCGTTGGGTGATAGGTAACGGACGAACTGAAACGTCGATTGAAGGCACTTGCCGTCGAAGATAGCAGAAACCGGCCCGAATTCCGGAACCTTAGTTGTAGGCTAGGCATCCTGAGCCGCTCGTTCAACGGTCATGGCCATGCTGTGTGTCCTTGTTTGGGCCTGAGGCGACTCGTCTTGCGTGGGAGTCATCGCTTGATGCTGCTGAGGGATTCGTCCGTTATCAACACAGTGTCATTTTCTCTGCTGTAGAGCAGAATGAATTGATTAAGGAAGTCTCTTCCGAGTATGCTAGGAATCCTTTTCACTTTCTCGTCAACCCTGTTATGTCTGATCGCAAAGATTCTCCCCGGACTTCACTCAAAGAGTTCACCGACCTCGGTGGCAAAGAAAAGCGTTACGTCTTTTATCACGTAAGAAGCGACGCTCCCTCCTATCCCCATGCTGGCGTTCGTCTTCTGAAGGCGTCTGTAATCAATTCCGAGCCAGAGCGCATCTCTGTCTGAAATAGTCGTCCTAGTGGCACCTGTGTCAATTAGAAATTCTGCGTGTCTATCAATCCCCAGCTTGGGAAGATACAGCCTTGCTCTGATGTATGCGGCCTCAAGAGGTCCGAAACGGAAGAAACCGTAGATTCTCACAGGATCAGTTCCAAGCGTTTCTTGGTGATATAATCGAAGGCAATTTCATCGTATGCCTTGCCGTATTTTGCCGTTAGCATCTTCGTAACCCTCTCCAAGTCTCTGCCGTGGGCGATGACCCGCCCATCGTGGACGGCCACCCACTCGCCGTCGTACTTCTGCGCGAGTTCGTGATAGTGAACGCTGAGCCATTTCGAGTTCTTCGTGCCGCGGTCGATCGATTCTGTGATTGTCCTCAATGGAACCACTACTTATCACCCCTTGCTATCTATATAACCGTGGTTATCTGCGACTCGATTTGACTTGCCATGCGAGGGTTCATTGCGCCTCCGCCGGGATGTCATCGGTGCGCTGGGTACGAGCCGCAGGGGCTTCTCGAAGCTCTTAGTCCCGTGACCATCAAGACTTGGCGTCTGTTCCCCCTCCGGTCTAGTTCGTCTGTGACCCGTCAGCGAGGTGACCTGACTTGAAGGTTAGGGGAAATTCGAGGTGCTTAAATATGACATGGTGTATAATTTTACATTGAGACCAATCTTGCGGGTGCGGGGCGTTGTGAGGAGGATAGGAAACTCGCTCGGGCTAATCATACCGTGGGAGGAGGTTCAGAAACACAAGATCAAGGAGGGGGATGTAGTGGAACTCGAGGTTGAAAGGAGGGTCAATCTCAGGGAGATGTTTGGCGCATTCGAGTTTTCGAAGAGCAGTCAGGAGATGAAGGACGAGGCAAGGGCCGAGTGGGGAGATTGAGGCCTGTCAAGAAGTTCTTCCTCGACACATACGCAATTCTGGAGTATCTGAGGGGA
>VBPQ01000168.1 GCA_005877185.1 Nitrososphaerota archaeon | reverse complement strand
GTCTCGCCCAACCCGACCATTATCGAAGACTTCGTGTATGTTCTCCTGCCCAGCTTCTTTATGCTCTTTAGCACGGAGAGTGACTGCCAGTAGTTGGCCCTCGGGTCTCTGACCCTGGGAGTCAGGCTCAAAGTAGTCTCGAGATTGTGGGCGACGACGTCGGGTCTCGCCTCAACGATCACACGCAATGAATCGAGGTCGTTTTGAAAGTCTGGAATCAGCACCTCGACCCGCATCTCGGGACACTGCTCCTTGATGAGCCTAATCGTTCTTGCGAAGTGAGCCGCGCCTCCGTCGGGAAGGTCGTCCCTGTCTACAGAGGTCAGCACCACGTAGGAGAGGTTCATCTGGGAGAGGGCGAATGCTACGTGCTCGGGTTCGTGCTCATCGAGAGCCCCCGAGGGCCTTCCGGGTGTGACCATGCAGAACCTGCAGGCCCTGCTGCAGACGTCGCCCATGAGCATCAGGGTAGCGGTCCCTCCTCCCCAGCATTCGTGGATGTTCGGGCAGTGCGCCTCTTCGCAGACCGTGTGAAGGTTGAGGTTTCTCAGAAGCCCCTTGAGCTCGTTGTAGTTTGCGCTACCGGGTGGGAGGACGGTCAGCCACTCTGGTTTCGCTTCTAGTCGCAAGGGGATCTAACTATCAATCTGTCAATCGGTCTAGCTCGGGAGAGCCTTCAGCCTCTCGAATCCTTTCACTGTCAAAAATCCGTCGCAGGCATCGCAGCCTTCAACCATGAACCCGGGCTCGAGGTCTCGGTGGAGATTACACATCAGGTGATTGAACCTGATGTAATCGCAAACCTCTGTCATGGTTCTCACTGCTTCTCTCTCGTCACCCGTCTCCGAGGCGAGTATCGACGCTACCCTGTCCGCGGCCTTTGCCACCGTCGGGTCCATCTCGAGGTCGATCATCACTCCCCTAGCCTTCCTGGCGTAGTTGCTGACGGAGGCCTGGGTTATCCCTAACCTTGTCGCTATCTGCTGCTGGGTCATGCTGTACCTGTCCTTGAGCCGCTTTGAGACCATCGCTCGGAGGGCGGGCAGAGCCGACTTGGAGACGATCTCGTATGGATTTAGCACGAATTATCAGACCTGTTGTCGGCCTCCTTTATTTAAGCGTAGGACTCCATCAATTCTGCCGAGCATTGGGCTTGTGGTCCCGGCCCTCTTCTCGGTGTCGTCAGTCAGGGCCGACTCGCGTAGTCGGACCGACCAAGAATCGCCTTCACACATGCAGGTGGGGGTATGGCTCGGCATGCGGCAGAGGAAGATAACGCACGGGATCACGAGCGATAAAAGAATCGGACCTGAACTACCCTCCCTTCCTTCCTTCCTCCAGCCCATCCCTTATAACCCAGAGTGGCGCCGACCCCTCGACGCTCGTTTTTGAGCAGTAACTCTAGCTTCGAATACCTGACCGAGCCCGTTAGGAGCCTGCTGAGGGAATCGGGCATAGAAGAGCCGACACCTCCGCAGGCCTTGGCCTCCCCTCTGATCCTCCAGGGGGAGAACGTACTCATAATCGCGCCAACGGGTTCGGGGAAGACAGAGGCGGCAATCCTCCCCCTCTTGAGCAGGATAGTTGGCAAGGATCAGAGAAGGGGTATCTCCCTGCTCTACATTACTCCCCTGCGTGCCCTCAACAGAGACATGCTAAGGAGACTGGAGGTCTGGTGCACGAAGCTCGGTCTGACCATAGACGTCAGACACGGGGACACGCCGGTCTCCCAGAGGAACAAGCAGTCCAGGAGCCCTCCCGATTTGTTGGTCACAACTCCCGAAACACTCCAAGCGATACTCCCGGGGAGCAGGATGAGAGAGAACCTCAGGATGCTGGATGCCGTCGTCGTTGATGAGGTTCACAACCTTGTGGAGAGCAAGAGGGGCGTCCAGCTCTCGGTCGGCCTTCAGAGGCTAAGGCGGGTAGCGGGGGAATTCCAGCTGATAGGCCTCTCCGCGACGGTTGGTTCTCCGGGGTTGGCTGCAGGATTTCTCTTCGGGGAAAGAAAGCACCAGATAGTCAGGGTCGAACTGCAGAAGGACTTCAAGTACGGGATTGAGTATCCGACGCCGGACCTGGTGAACAGCGAGCTTGCCGAGAAGACCTTCGCCACCCCCGACCTTGCAGCGAGGCTCTCCAGGATCGCTTCCCTACTGGAGACTCACAACTCGACCCTCATCTTCGTCAACAGCAGGACCGTGGCGGAGATGCTGGGCGAGAAGCTCGGAAGGCTGCGAAATGACGTGGGAGTCCACCACGGCTCCCTCCCCAAGGAGGAGAGAGAGCGCGTTGAGTTCGCCTTCAAGAAGGGAGAGGTGAAGGCACTCGTCTGCACCTCGACTCTCGAGTTGGGGATAGACGTAGGGGCAGTCGACCTCGTGGTGCAGTACATGTCCCCGAGGCAGGTGACTTCGCTGATTCAGCGTGTGGGGCGGTCGGGCCACAGAATCGGGAGAACCTCCGAAGGTGTGATAATCGCGGTCTCCGCCGACGATGTCCTCGAGTCCTCAGCGAGCATCGCGGAGGCGAAGCTCGGAAAGCTGGAGCCGACGAGGCCTTACAGGGAGAGCCTAGATGTGCTCGCGCATCAAGTCGCCGGTTACCTGATGGATTTCGAAAAGATCGAGGAGGGGGAGCTGCTGGGCGAGCTGAGGAAGGCCCAGACCTACTCGGGTCTCTCCGAGGAAAAATTCCGGAGAGTGCTAAAGTACCTGGGAGAGCTCCGAAAGCTAAGAGTCGAAGGGAGTATCCTGCAGAGGACGAGAAACACGAGGGAATACTACTTCCAAAACCTTTCGATGATACCAGACGAGACGCGCTACCTCGTCGTGGACGTCGCCACCAATCAGACGGTCGGAATACTCGGCGAGGAGTTCATCCTGCTTAGGGCCAGGGTGGGCGTGCACTTCATACTGAAGGGAAAGATCTGGCAGATCGAGAAGGTCTCAGACGACAAGAAGGTCTACGTCACTCCGGTCGACGACCCGCTCGCTGCGGTTCCTGGGTGGGACGGCGAGATGATCCCCGTGCCCTACGAACTGGCGCTAAAGACGGGTGAGCTGAGGAGGAGGGTCGGCGAGGTGATCGAGGCCCATGGAGTCGAGAACGCCGCTCCCCTCCTCAGGGAGGAGATACCCGCGCCGACGAGGGCCATCCAGAGCGTGGTCGATGAGATCGACGAACAGAGGAGGATGGGGCTACCGATACCATCCGACAGCCTGATTCTGCTGGAGGGGTTTCAGAAGTACCTGATAGTCCACTCCTGCTTCGGAGAGGCGGTCAACCGGACGCTCGGCTACGTCTTCGAGGAGCTGCTCTCCAGGAAGGGGCTGATCAGGCTCTGGTTCATGGACGGATACAGGCTGCTCATGGAGCTGACTGAGGACACTTCGGATGTCGACCTGAAGGCGCTCGCGGACCAACTTTTCACGCTGCAGCCGGAGGAGATGGAGAAGACCTACCTGACAGCGGCGCAGAGGAACTTCCCCTTCCCCGGGAGGGTGAAGACTAT
>VBPQ01000040.1:21822-23584 GCA_005877185.1 Nitrososphaerota archaeon | reverse complement strand
CTTCTCTCCTTCGGAGCCGGTCTCAATCACTAACTCCTCGCCTCGACTGGTCAGCTTGACACACCTGATCGTGTCTGTATTCCTCGCGATCCTCCCCTCCCTCTCGACCTCCACCTCGACCTTCGTTTCGCGCAGCTCGGGGATCGCGTAATCGTAAGACCAGTCGTCGTCGTGCAGCCTCCACTCAAGCCTCTGCCCCACTTCCGAGACCTCGCAGTAGGCGAGCGGGAAGAGGTCGCGCTCGTAGAGGTATGTCTGGGCCGGCGGGACGTCGGCGTTGTATATCCTGTAGAGGCCGAAGGGCCCGAGCCCCTCGATGCGCCTCGCGAGGAGTTGGGTCTTCTTCGCGTCCCTGACCTGAAGCTCGAGAACCTCGCTCTTGGCCTGGTCGGTTATCTGCTCGACCTTCCCGACCAGCCTCGACCCCAGGACCTCTGGCTCGATCAGTCGGTGACCCCCCAGCCTCGCGAGTTCATGCCCGTCGTCGGAGGCCACAAAGATAGAGGGAGACCATCTATCGAGAAGCCGTCTTACCGCGCCGTTCTCCAGCTTCAGCCAGACGACCATCTCTCCCGGGTTGCCGGGATAGAGGTCAAGTATCCAGCCTCGCAAGCCTCTTGATCTCCTTCGCGAGCGACGCGATCGCCTTCTGCTGCATGAATATCAGGCCCATGAAGAGCGCCTCGTTTGGGAAGGGGTGGGCCTTGACCTGCATCGCGGGCGCGTATTCGTAGCAGCGCCTCATCATCTCGTTGAAGAGGTCCCTGTCTTCGCCCCTGAGAGCCTCCGCGAACCCCCTCCAGCTTTCGATCTCCTGCCTGACCTCCTCGCCGGAGGGGGTCATTTTTCGCGCTTCAGCCCCGCGACTATCTCCTCGAGCTCCGCCAGCATCTTCTGGTGATGAAAGAGGAGCGCGATGAACATCCCCTCGAACCTCGAGGTCCTCACGGCTGCCGAGGAAGCCGAGGCGTAGAGCTTCGCCCCACGCAGCAACTCGTCGAAGGCTGCTCGCTCCCTCTTTGGGAGCGCCCTCCTGAAGGGCTTCCACTCCTCGATTTCGCGAGCCTCGGCCATCCTGAACGAGGGGATGGTTCTACCCATATCGACGGTACCTCTGGTGCAGGACGGGCCTGAGGATCTCCTCCCCCAGCTGAAGATTGGGCTTGGAGGGGTGCCTCAAGAGCATCGCGGCGACCTTCGAGTTGGCAGGGGTCAGGTTGAGGAGGAGGTCGGCCGAGTCTGTGATCAGGTGGTCGTAAGGCGTCTTCGCGGTGAGCGTGACGAGGACGAAGACGTCCCCTCTCTTCTTGAGTTGCCGCAGGCTGCCCTTGATCGCCTCGATGACCCTACCAGCCTCTCTCGCGTCAATCGAAGGGTCGTTGAACATGCTCAGGATATCGGAGATTATGACGAACTTGGAGTCGCGCTCGTCGATCACGCGGGGCAGCTCCCTCGTGACCAGGTTAGCGAGCTGGTAAATCGTGAAGGCTCTACTGGTCACGACCCTCTCAAGCGCCGCCCGTGGTGAAACGATGTACTCCCGGGCGTAAGACGCGAAGAGGTAGGGGTCAGAGCAGTTCCCGCCATCGATGAAGACGACGGCTGTGTCGAGTCCGCCGTGCCTCCTCGGCAGCTGACCCCTGAAGCAGAGAAACTCGGCGACGGTCTCCGCATACTTCCCGGTGAAGACAGCGACCCGCCCGGGCTCGAGCCTCTCGACTATCTCGACTGGTGAGCTGAATGAGGTTTCGCGCAGAAGAGA
>VBPQ01000040.1:0-21796 GCA_005877185.1 Nitrososphaerota archaeon | reverse complement strand
CCTTCTTTCCTCTCGTCGCGAAGGCGCGACCTCAGACCACTCGTCTGAGACGGGAGTCAGCCTGCAGGAGAGCGAACCCTCGAGGGCTGAGCCGCAGCTCGGGCAACGGTTCTCGAGCGTCTCTATCAGTCTGTCCACGGACGAGAGGCTCCTGCTGACCTTCAGGACGCACAGGCACTCCGTGCAGAAGTAGACGAAGCGGCTCTTGGTGCAAGAATCCGTAGTCTCGTGAAGGTAGTGAAGCTTTTGCTGCTGCAATCTAGTTAGAGATTTGAATTACCGTTATAACCGCCAAGAACCCCAGTGGAATCTGCATGATGGCTTCAGGAGAACCTTGTGCGCCCCTTAAGAACCTCTTACGAGTCCACCGCTACTGGCGATGACTGTGACCCGGGAACACGGATGCCTCAAGGTCAGGAAGTGAGATTCGCTTACGGTTGAATCTCGTCCCTTAGCCCATGCTCCTTCTTGAGATGTCTCTCTCAACCATGCCTTCGAAGGCGGGATTGAGGGGCAGCACGAGCCAGCAGAAGTAGCAGCATGTGCGGGACTGCGCCTTCGCCTCGACGCTGACCGAGTAGGACTTCGCTCCGTGGCGGTTGTTGTTGCGTCCGCCTGCCGCGTTCTTGCCACTGTTCATGTTACTCATCTCAGTGATGAGCGGTTCTGCGCTACTTCTGGATTCTAGCCGAAGCCTCGACGAGCACCTCCAAAGGTTGTGGATAACGTGTGGAGCCCGGAAATAGATTCCGCCTCCATGCCCTCCGACAGGACCTAGGAATGACTTGACCCAACCAGAAGCTCCACGTCAATCAGAACGAGCAAGCCGTCATAATAGGCCAATCGCGTCCGCGGAACGGGGTCCAAGAGATAGCGCATTTGGTGTTGGGGCTGATTGGGTGGAAGGCATGGACAAAAAGAGTCGTTTGCCAAAGTGAATAGGGCCGTTCTAGACCGTAGCACTAAATATCGGAAGCTGAATTCTCTCTGCAGCTTGGCAGCAGGCTTGCATAGGAACGACCGTTTTCTTGTGCTGGCAGCCTCGATTGTCATAGCGGCCATGGTGGCCCTATCGATCGGCGTCTTCGTTGTACCTGCCCTGGAAACCACAAGAACCGTTACTGTTACTACTACCACAACTGCCTCTAACTCGATTTCTTGGGAGGTTGTCAAACCGAACGTTACAGTCCACGGATATGCGGCGGGGATACCGTGCGGCGCCCTCATGCTGCCATGCGTTAGCTACCCGAACCAGTCAATCCGGGCCACGTTGATCAAATATAACGGAAATTACTACTACGTTTCGTATTTTGGCGTTACACAAGGCTCATTCGACCCTGCCCAAAGAGTCACGACATGGTACACCATATGGTATACAAATTCGACAGAATATTGCGTGAGTCCCAAAGTTCAGTGGGATATCGCTTGTCCATAGCGATTTTGAGAACAGCCACGTACGTGGAAAAATTGCTTCGGGGTAACTTGAAAGCGGCTCTCGCTAGTGTTCTTGCAGTTCTGATAGCTGTGTCGGCACTTGCAGCCACAACGGCTCTGTCCAATTCGACGAACTTCACGAGCGGCAACTCGGGAGGCTCACAACGAACTGCACAAATTTCAATGAGGCACGTCGCGGTCGCTCCCCCTAAGGTCAAGTTCGGCATCGTCCCGGGGCCGGGGAAAGGATAGCCCACTCAGCTGCCTGCGAACACCATGATTTGGGAAACTTTCAGAGTGGACAATCTCACATTCATCGACGGCATAGTGACACAGCTTCAAATTCCAAGCTCGGCGAACGGTTCGAAGTTACAACTCGGCGTGTACTTGGATGACTCTCCCAGGTATCTGGAAACGTATACAATAGATGCTCCGCTAGTGATTAACGGATCTGCCTCGCGCAGTTTTACTGGAGGATACCAAGTCAGGGTTCAGGCAAGTTTCCCGGCTGAGACAATGGTTACGGTCGCAGTAATTTGCAATTCGCCTATCTCCCTGTTTGTTTTCAACAGCGGGACATCGTATGATGTTCGTCGAAGTTCACTTCCATCCTCAATTCCGACTATCAGTGCGAGTATTAGTGCGCCTTTCCTATTTGCAGCCTGGGGCGAATCTTAAACTTGAATGTGGAACAAATGACGACCCAACCGAGAGCCACTCGAAGAAGAACCATTGCAGTCATTGTCTTGACAGTCGTAATCGTCACAGCGGGGATTTACGCCATATGGATGTACCAGGTCGGCCAAACTTCGTGTTCTGGCTACCCGCCGGGAGGAAACTGCCCCGGAAGCTACACCTACACTTTTGTGGTATCGATTAATTATACGGGGCCGTGGAGAGCAACAAACTATGGATATCATAGTGTAGGGGCGCCTTCCGGCTCCTTTGACGGTGGCGGTAATTACACTGGTGGGGTATTTGCTGGAACGGGTTCCCGCACGCAGCAAGTCTCACTGTCTGGTCCGAACACAAACGGCCTAACTCTTTGCGTTCAAGCGCAGAAACTCGACTCCTCGAATGCCACCCTAAGCCTCGGAATCGGGCTCAGGCCCAGCAATACTTCAATCCCATTTGGTAGGGCCCAAGCGTGTATAGGAGTCGTTCCATAGCGAAGAAAATGTAAAGGGGGAATCATGCGTATTTCTGCCCAGAATGCCGAGCCGAAATCCCGACAACCGCGCACTTTTCCGGTCCGACTCCCCGCACATAAGGGCAGTTCATAGAATACTAGACGCCGCGCGTTTCCCAACTTTCTGCGAAAAGAGGGCGTCAATCAAAAAGTAGACATCTTGAGACGCGTGAATGTCTCTTCTCAGACGAACATGTGTCAATTTCAAACCGAACATCGTTAGCTCTATAAAGCAAGGTGAGGCATGCTCTCATGCACATCAAAATTCTGCTCAATGAAAGCGGCTCAACTTAGCGTATTGGTTTCTATGCACGGCTTCGTGTCACTCGAGACCTTTCGTAATCGAAGTGAATAGCTCTTTTGCCCTGCTTTGGTGTGTTCGTGGTAGTAGTGTTGTCTCCGTTTCGTTAGCCGTCGTTATCTCCGCTGTTTGTGCTATGGAATCCGATGAAGGAGTCGGACCGGAAGCATCGAAGAAGGGAATAGGTGCATCCGCAAACTTGTCTGCTCCAGACAATCTCGGAGAGCCTGCCTTTGATGAGGCTCGAAGCGATTCTGGATCCCTTTCAAAGGTGGCGCCTAATAGGCCAGATCAAATCAAGGGGAAGATGTCTGAAACCGCCGAGCAAGAGCCTGAGTCGAAGCTCATCTGGCCACCCACGAAGGGGGACCTGCTGCGCTTGTATGTGGAGCAGAGGCTATCGGCTCGAAGGATTGCGAAACTCTACGACCTAAAGTACGCGAGCGAGAAGACGGCTGAATCGACGGTACTTTACCATCTGAAGAGGAAGGGCATTGAGAGAAGAGACCCGGCAGAACACATCCGAAAGGTGACTGAGGAGATGGTCGACGAATGGGTGAAGAGGTACGAACGGGGCGAATCCCTGAAACAGATAGCGGGAAGTCAGGTCAGTCCTGTGACAGTGTTCACGCACATGAAGAGACGCGGCCTTCAGCTTCGAGATAAGATTGAGGCCCAGATAGAAGCGGTTTCCAAGTACGAAAGGCGGCCTTTCACCGGGGACAGGCTCGACAAGGCTTACTTGACGGGGCTGAGGTATGGTGATCTAAATGTTGTCCGACATGGGCGAGCAATCCGCGTTCGCCTCAGCACGACCCGTCCAGCGATGGCTGAACTCTTCGAGAGTTTGTTCTCACCCTATGCCCATGTTTCCAAGTATCCGAGAAGAGCCAAGCTCGCTGGGTACGAATGGTCTCTCGAGTCTGATTTGAACGATGGCTTTCAATTCTTGTTATTCAAGCCTACCATAGGAGAGTTAGAAACCCTCTCCAAAGACGAGGTAATTGCGTTTCTAGCCGGACTTTTCGACGCGGAAGGCTCTGTATATCTCCATAACAAACGGGGAAGGCGCAACCCCGAAGTCTTCTATTCTAATACAGAACCCGATTTACTTGCGTATGTGGCAGCCGGCCTTCGGATGATGGGCCTCAATCCTAAGCTCACTTGGATCGATCAACGGCTCAACAGGAAC
Organism: Nitrososphaerota archaeon; assembly: GCA_005877185.1. Lineage (GTDB taxonomy): Archaea > Thermoproteota > Nitrososphaeria > Nitrososphaerales > Gagatemarchaeaceae > TA-13. The sequence goes on along the minus strand of VBPQ01000040.1, from coordinate 17,680 downwards.
GGCATCGAAGGAGCCAGCAGAATCGGCCGCGTGCTTCTCTTTAGGTTTCGTGAGGTGCAGGAGTTTCTGCGAGCACTGCCCCTCAGACACCCAGAGAAAGCTGCGAAGTCGAAACTCGTTCTTGGTGTGAATTATCGAGCGAGTGAATCCGAACACTGGGAGTTTGTTGACATGTGGGAGAAGCTCTCTGCCCAGATTGCAAGTGATAGGGACGCGTTTGTACAATCAGCACGAAGAGCCATCGAATCAAAAACGAGAATTGGAATCTAGTGAATGTAGACTTGTAAGGAAGGAGGAGCAGGAATAGTGACGATTTCGTCAATCCAAGCTCAAAATCGGCTCTAACGGTCCGACTCAACTGGCCAAAAATTCTGCGACCAGTAGACCGGCGGGATGTCCCCAACGTGAACACCCTTGAGCAGGTGTGGTATCATGATCATGTTTTTGAAGCTGGGAACACCAATCTTCATCCTGTAAGGCCTTGGCGTTCCGTCGCTGATCAGGTGATAACTCATCTCACCTCTCGCAGCTTCACTCCTCGCGTAAACCTCGCCTGCGGGAACCCGTGGTTGTGGACCCAGCTTGAGTCTCACCGGACCCGATGGAATCTCCTTGAAGGCCTGCCTGATGATTTTCACCGACTCCCTCATCTCTTGGAGCGCCACGTACGCCCTCGCCCAGCAATCGCCTGCCGTAAGGGAGGGAACGTCAAAGTCGAAGTCCGGGTACGCGCTGTAGGGCTCGTCCTTCCTGATGTCATGCTTCACGCCTGAGGCTCTGAGCACCGTCCCGGTCGCTCCCAACCGAATCGCGTTCTCTTTCGTGAGGACTCCTATTCCCTCTGTCCTCTCCAAGAAGAGCGGGTTCTTGAAGAATATCTTCTCATACTCGTTCATCCTCTTCTCGAACCAGTCGCAGGTCTTCAACGCCCTCTCGGTCAGTCCCTCGGGCATGTCGTTCCTCACCCCTCCAGGAATTATGTAGGCGAAGGTCACCCGTGCCCCACCTATCCTCTCCGCTATGTCGATCCAAAAGTCCCTGTCGCCCATCGCCCAGGTAATCATCGTCGTGTGCCCGACGAAGATGCCGTAGATACCGATGAAGTACATGTGAGAGACTATCCTGTTTATCTCGGCCATGATCACTCGGAGGTACTGCCCTCTAGGAGGAATCTTGTTGTTCATCAGCTCGTCGACAGCCAGAGCGTAGGGGAAGAGGATCCCGCAGCTGTCGAGGATGACAGGCCTCTCTAAATGGGGAACGTTCTGAATGTAGTTCCTGTACTCGCCCATCTTCTCCTCTCCCCTGTGGACGTAGCCGGGGTCGGGCTCGGCCTTCACGACAAAGTCGCCATCGAGCCAGAGCTGTATGCGGAAGTGTCCCGCGCCTGGGTGCTGCGGCCCGAGGGCGACGTTCATTATCCTGTCGGCGTCGGGGTTGTATTCCGATTCTACTGTCATGCGATCATCTCCCGGGCGAAATGTAGTCCTTCCGGAGAGGAGGGATGTCGTTCCAATCCTCGGGGAGGAGGAGGTTCTTGAGGTTCGGGTGGCCGGAGAAGACCACTCCTAGCATCTCGTGCGTCTCCCGCTCGTGGTACTCCGCACCGGGCCAGACTTCGATGAGAGTTGGAACCGAAGGATTGTCTCTCTTTGACCTCTCTGCGAGGGCGACAATTATCGCCTCCTGACCCGGCTTGGAAACGGAACCTACGAAGTAGATGACCTCGATCTCGTTCTTTGCGATCCAGTCTGTCCCCGAGACGCAGCTGATGTGGTCGAACCCGAGCTCGTCTCGGATGAAGAGGGCGACCTCCTTGATCTTATCCGGAGTCGTCGTCACCTTCAACCGCTTCTCGCGCACGTAGTCGACCGTGGTCCCGGGGAACTTCTGAAGAATCGCGTCCGCTAAGGGTTTGGTCTTCGCCGGCTGAGGAGGAGGCGCCTGGGCCTGAGCCTGCATCCGGGTTACTCTCCCTTGAGGCTCGGTGAGTGTCTTATCTTCTCCTGGAGGAGGACGAGCCCCTGCAGTAGTGCCTCGGCGCGTGGTGGGCAGCCAGGGACGTAGACGTCGACTGGAATTATGTCGTCGATCCCTCTGAGGACGTTGTAGGAGTCGAAGTAGAGACCGCCTGTGATCGCGCACGCACCCATAGCGATTGTCCACTTTGGTTAGGCCATCTGGTCATAGATGAGCTTCAGTCTCGGCCGAAGGCCTCCAGGGCCCCAAACCTCTCCATATCGAACCTCGAGCCTGCTGCGGCCCCGACTTCGACACTGCAACAGGCCGTTTCAAGGTGGACAGGCCAGAGGGAGTAGAGCCTCCCCCAGTTGACGAGGTACCGAAGGGGAGCCCCTATGTTGTCCTGTACGATTTCGTTCAGCCGACCGACGAGGGCGTTGTACGTGCCCGTCTTCTGGACCGTCACCATAGCTCTCTCTTCCCCGCCATGTATAGTGCGAAGCCGAGCGGGACGGAGAGCACCCCGATGAAGAGCGTAATCAGCCAGCTCGAGGAGACGCCGAGAGCGAGGGGCCTGTACGCGGCGGCCCATGCGTATAGGAACATCGCCATCACGTCGAAGACCAGGAACATCAATAGGTAGGCGTAGTACTGCATCATGAAGTGCATCTTCCCTCCTCCCAGCGGGACCTGCCCGCTCTCGAAGGGTAAGTTCTTGATCGGGTTCGGCTTGTGAGGGGCGAGTATCTTCGGGATGATGATCACCGGGAGGGTGAAGACTACGCCGACAACCGCCATCATGAAGACAGAGCCGATGTCACCAAAGAGAGGCAAACAAAATTCGCGAACCCCTCCAAGTTATTTAAGTTTTGAAGGGGAGAGGAGGCGATTGAAGTCGAGCGAAAATCTCGTCTCGGAGGTGAAGGGTTTGTACTGGGCTACGTCGGGATAAGGATCAAGGACCCTTAGAGGTCGCTGAAGTTCTACCAGGAAATCCTCGGTTTGGGGGAGGTTGCGAGAGGCAATAACGTCATTTGGAGCTGGTATCTACCTCCTTCTCCGGGACCGGAAGTCCGGAACGAAGACGGAACTCAACTGCTATCCCAAGAGGTCGAAGTACGACACATTCCACGCAATGGGGAGGCGCTCGACCATATTTCCTTCAGGGTCGACGACATGGGGAGACCTACGCGAGACTCGTGAAGAGTGGGGTTGAGCCGACCGAGTTTGGTGCTGATACTGGCGCGTCGTATGCCTATGTGAAGAGCTGACGGAACCTGGATAGAGATATGCCAGGAAAGCAGAAGATGGAAAGAGAATCTCGAAGGCTACTACTGACTATTAGTCGCCGCCATGCACCTCGAGAAACTCCTCCTTCATGAAAGACTCGAGAAGCCTGCTCTCGAGGAAGAAGTCGCGGATCGAGAGGACTCCGAAGAGCGTGCCGTCGTCGTTCTCGACAACCAGGTGCCTGATGTGGTTTTGCATCATGAGCGAGACCGCCCTGGAGAGAGGGTCGGACCTCTTTATTCTCACCAGCTTCTTGGTCGAGATGGCGCCCAGAGGGGTACTCGGCGGCATCCCTGCCGCGACGGACCTCACGATGTCCCTCTCGGAGAGGACGGCCTCCGCCCTCACGGGGCTGACGGAGGAGGCGATGACGAGCAGACCGATCCCCTCCCGGACGAAGACCTCTGCCGCCTGCTTTATCGTGGCGCTGGAGCTTACCGTCACAGGGCTCCTGTGAATCAGCGCCTCGACCCTCATCTACTTGTCGCTCTGTTCTCGATGGGGACGTATTTAGAACCCTGGGACCCCAAGTATTCCGCCCTCGGTCGGATGATCCTGTTATCGCTGTACTGCTCGAGGACGTGGGCCAGCCAGCCGGGCGCCCTCCCGACGGCGAAGACGGGGGTGAAGAGGTAGGTGGGAATCCCCATGTGGTTCAGGGCTAGACCGGAGTAGAGGTCGACGTTGGGGTAGAGGTTCTTCTCCTTCCTCATCACCTCCTCGACCTTCAAGAGAATCTGGAAATCCTCCCTCTCCCTCTCGGTAGAGAGGAAATCCTTGGCCATCTCCTTGAGGATTTGCGCTCTCGGGTCCATCGTCCGGTACACGCGGTGGCCGAACCCCATCAGCTTCTGCTTGTTCGCCAGCCTGTTGCTGACGTACTTCTCCGCATTCTTGCTGCTCTCAATCTCGGAGGTCATCTCGACGACCTTCTCGTTCGCGCCCCCGTGCAGCGGCCCCTTGAGGGCCCCGACGGCCCCTGTGACTGCGGAGTAGATGTCGGAGAGTGTGGAGGCGATCACCCTCGCCGTAAAGGTCGAGGCGTTCAATTCGTGGTCTCCGTGGAGGATGAAGAAGACATTCATCAGCCGTGTGTCCGACTCGGAGGGCTCCTTCCCCGTGACCATGTAGAGGAAGTTGGCAGCGTAGCTGAGGTCGTCCTTCGGGGGGATGGGGGTCCAGTCGTGCTTGTGCCTGTGGATAGCCGCGACGACAGTTCCAATCTTGGCGGCGATCGACGAGGCCTTCTCCTGAAGAGAGTACATCGGGTCGTCGAAGACTCCCAGGGCGGCGACACAGACCCTGAGCGCGTCCATCGCATCACAGTTCTTAGGGAGCTCTAGAAGAATCGATATGATTTCGGGCGGGACGGGACGCTTTGCGAAGAGGTTCCGTGAAAACCGTTGCAGCTCGTTCTCAGCGGGGAGCTTCCCGTTCATGAGGAGGTAAGCGGTCTCCTCGTAGGTCGAGTGGGCGGCGAGGTCTCTTATGTCGTACCCTCGATAGAGTAGCCTTCCCTCGGTTCCGTCGATGAAGCAGATTGAGCTCGTCCCGGCGATTACGTCCTCGAGCCCCTTCTGTGTCGTAAGCCTCTGAATCACCTGGTCGAGGGGCTCCCCCCACTTCGCCATGCCGGTGAGCTTGGAGTGGGTGTCTTCGGAGACCTTCACAACTTTGGACATTGAGTACACTTGGTGTGATTGGTGTATTAAGTTTACACCGGCAGAGTCTCCGAGGCCAACTCGATTTTCGAGACAACGATTCGATGCGATAGATATGTATAGTAGGTTTCGAGGGATTGCAATAGTTTGAGGATTGCCGTCGTCGGGGCGGGTGTGGCGGGGGCGTACCTCCTTAACAGGATACCCGAAGAGCATGAAGTCGAGTGCTTCGAGATGCGCCCCGAAGAGAAGTGGTACACAGTCTGCGCATGGGGGACAAGCGAGCCGTACATCAGCGCGATGGTGAAGAAGGCCGGGTTCAACTTTGATGATTACGTCCTGCACAGAGGGAAGAGGATGATCGTGAACCTGGGGAGGGGCGACTTCGAGATAAAGCTCAAGGGGCTCGTAACGTACGACAAGCACAGGCTGACCCACGACATGATCAGGGGGCACAAGATTCACTGGGGGAGCCAGGTGAAGGCTGTGAACGGGGACTTCCGTGATTTCGACATGGTCGTCGACGCCACGGGGCTGCACAGGTCGCTCCTCCCCAAGATTCAGAACGACGTCGTGATTCCATCGGTCGAGTATCAGGTCAAGTCGAAGGAACTCCCGTACGACGATTTCTATCTAAGGCCGTACTCCGGGTTGAGCGGTTATTACTGGTTTTTTCCGCTCGGGGACGGGATGGCTCACATCGGCGCGGGAGACTACTTCGGGAAGTACAGGGGGGAGCTGGAGGCGTTCATCAAGAAGTACCACTGCGAGGTCGTGAGGAAGATCGGGAGGCCCGTGAGGGTCTCGCCTCCCCTATACTGCCAGCCCTTCAGCTCCGGGAAGGTGGTGGGAGTGGGAGAGAGCGTGGGGACAGTCTACCCGATGCTCGGGGAGGGAATAATCCCGAGCATGCAGTGCGTCGACCTCTTCGTTGAGAATCTGGACAACATCCCGAAGTACACCGACGCCGTCCTGAAAAAGTACGAAATCTACGCTAAGGTGTACCGGTTTATCAAGGCAAAACTGGACGGTAGGTTCAGCCTCCTGAGATACTGGCCCACCCTTCTCTCTATCTTCGTCCACATGAAGAGAAACGAGACGAGGTACGGGCTGCAGATCAGGCTTCTCGACATCCTCAAGGTAATGAAAGTGTAGGAATTGAGCGATGCGGAGACACGCACGCACTCCGCTCTACACGTGCTGAAGGGAGCCGCTCAGAAGGTTCTCGGGACGAACCTCACCGCCTCGGTCTACGTCAGCGGCGAACGCGGCAGGCTCACGGTGCAGGCTCTGCGGAAGCCGACGCCAGAGGAGCTGGGGACGGTCGAGCAGGAGGCGAACGCGGTGGTGAGAGAGGGGGCGGAGGTCCTAGAGTTTGAGATGGAGAAGGAAGAGGCTGAGAAGCACTTTGGAGACGAGATTTACGACATGTTTCCGGTGCGGAAGGAGGTTCCTATGCTGAGGATTGTGAGAATACCCGATTGGAACGTTAACTGTTGTAGGGAGAAGCACGTCGAGAACACCTCTCAGATCGGAGAAATCCGGCTCGAAGGGACAAGGTTCAGGAATAACAAGCGGCTCCTTGAGATCAGCTTCCGCCTGTTGACCTGATGATAGGTAAAATACGAGGCTTCGACCCGCCTCAGGACTGAATGGGCCGGTAGCGCAGATCAAAGGAGCGGAGTATGGACAGCGCGGCAGAGCGGAACGCCGATCCTCCTATCCTGCAGGGAAAGCTGTAGAGAGTCTCAGACTCGCAAAGGTCGTGGGTTCAAATCCCACCCGGCCCGCTAATCGAATTCGTGCATGGGCTCTTTCAAGTCTTCGACTCTCACACACTTAGAGCTGCCACGTTAGAAGACGACCGTGAGCTACTGCCAAGAGTTGGGCGCAAACTAGCGGAACCGAAGGGTCGCGTTCCCTGATTGTCATCGGTGTCGACGGCAAATTTGGCGTTGGGAGGCTGTCTCCATAGGCCGTAGTCATCCTAGTCGCGCCTGATAGGACTCGTTCTCAGAGGCAACGTCTTTCGGCACTAACCCCTAATAGGGAGATAATACACTCACCCAGAGCGAGAAACCCGTGTCCGTGGAGCTGATGTCGTACCCTTACGAGCTCGATGACCACGTCAGGCGCTACGGGATGAGGGCGGACGAATTCAAGTATCTTGATGAGACATGTCCAATCTGCGACAATCGAATGGACGAATTTCTTTGGTGCGGGCACGGCAACATAGGCGGAGATTAGGACTCGCGTGTCAACCGGTGTTGACGCAAACGCTGTTCACAACGGTGGCAGGCCCAAACTCGAACCTTTCGAACCTTTGAAAGAAAAATGAACATACGGAGCTCTTGCTTACTTCTCTCCCCTCAGTCTCCTCGCAGGCCGACTTCCTGAAGTTTCGCTCGTGGGGCTTCAGGTGAGATACATTGCAAGATGACCGCGTGGCTGAACTGATGATCATTAACGGAAAGATTGTCACGCAGGAGAGCAGGCGCTCCTTCGCGAGCGCGGCCTCCATCCGAGGAGACCGCTTCGTTGCCGTGGGCAGCGATAGCGAGGCCCTGGATTACAGGGGTTCGGGGACGTAGGTGATCGACCCGAAAGGTAGGACAGTAATCCCGGGTCTCAACGATTCCCATACCCATTTCATTCGCGATGGCCTCAGTTACAACCTGGAGCTTCGGTGGGATGGTTTACGGACGCTCGCCCAAGCCATGGAGAGAGTGCCCAGGACCAGGTTCGGCTGATTCGGTCCGGTCACTGCCCCTTTAGGTTCTTGATTCCCGGACGTCGAACCTTTCTGAATGCTCTGTACCCGCAGTTGGCGCATGTCGGCTCGGGAAGCTTTGCCAACTCTTCCCCTGTAACACGGGTGCCGCATCGCACACACTCGTACATCGCGCCCGGAAAAATCTGCTTCGCATTTTCCTTCTCGTCCGACAATTCAGGCACGCCGGACGAGTCACGGGATGCGGCGCACTCATAACCGTTCCGCTGGGACGGACCTGCGCATGATTTTGGATGTCAATCAACAACGCTTCAGCTGCCAGACCGGCGCTCCATCGCCTCTCGCGCTTCAGGACCCGATTCGGTTGCAATGATTGCCGCGGTGGAATCAGCGCAACTTGTCTTTCATTCCTGCCGGTGAGACCGCAGGAATCCTATCTCGCATTGCTCTATCGCTATTATTGTCATACATTCAGTTGGTGCGACTTGTAGAATGCGTCATAGACCGCGTTTGCCAGTGAAGACGGTGTACCGGTAGAGCCGAAGGTCCTCACATAGACGTCCTTCAGACCGGCCAACGCCAGGAGCTTCTTGAGGGCGGGGCCTGCGACAAGCCCGACGCCCTTCGGTGCGGGAACCAGCTCCACCGTCACACCCCCGGCCTTGCCGACGGTCCTGAAGGGCACCGAGTGATTAGTCTTGTCCGTGCACTCCGGGCTTCCGCAGCCCCGCTTCACCGGAATTATGGTGGGCAACGCGACGATGGTTGCCTTGTCTATCGCGGCCGTCCTCTGCGCCGCTTTACCCTCCCCGACCCCAAACCAGCCGTCGCCATTGCCTACCGCAACAACTGCGCGGAATCTGGTAAGCCTTCCAGCGTCTGTCTGTTTCTGGACGATGCCCACGTTCACTACTTCGGACGAGACGTCTGGGAGCAGCGTCTTCACAATCTCGGGCTCGCGAATCTTCCATCCCTGCTGGAAGATTTCGTCAAGCGAGGTTATCTCGCCTTCCGAGACCCTTTTTCCAAGCCTCGTCCTCGGAATCCAGGACTCCTGCTTCTCTGGAGTCCTCTGCCTACTGCGATGCCTGGTGTAACTGCTACTCAAGTCGATTCTCGGACCATCAGAATCGCCCGTTCGGCGAAGAGCTTTATCTGTTCCAATTCCCCCTCCTCATCATCGTCGACTCCCGGCCAATAGATGAATGCATTCAGGCCGAAATCCCGATAGTAAGAGACTAGATTGTCCATCCACTCTTTCGCCGAACCGACGGTCATTTCCCCTCCGCCGTGAAGCGACCTTTCCAACTTTCCTCATTTCGTCGATGATTCCAGCAAGGTTACGAATCCGGATAATAGAGTCTGGTGGCCTGCCACTAGCCTTGGCGGCGCTATCGATTTTCTGCTGCGCCTCGCGAATCCTAGCTTCCGGGAAGTATGTTTGAAGTGGTACCGACCAGCCATCACCCAATCGGCCGATGAGTCTCAGCATCTTTGGCCCCGCAGCGCCAATCCAGATCCCGATTTGATGGTAGGGGGTGGACCGGTTTGAGCATCGTCCAATCGATAATACTCCCTCAGAAACCGGCTCTTCTTCGACCACTGCCCTCATAATCCCAGATTAGGCGGATGACCCGAATCGTCCTTCAGAGCAGCGACAGCCTCCGAAGGTTTCCGTACCTGTCCTCAATACGATGATATCGCCTTCCAGAATGCCCCCGCCCGGATGCCAAACTCCAGCCGTCCCTTTGTGATGATAAGAGAACGGAGGCGGGGAGGAATGGAACAATTTTTCAGATTAGCACGAAGTGAAAGCACGATAACGTCGCCGCACCGAGCCTCAACATCCCCGTCTGAGGGAGACTCCAAAAGTGGGAGGGACAGAAATTCTGCTACTGGTGGATTTCTATGTTGCCGCCGCTCAGAAAGTTACCGTTGGTGTAGGAGGGCGTGGAACCGCTTGTCGTCGGACCGAAGATGTAGGCGCGGCCCGCATCCGTTTGAGCCGACGTCGTAGTTACATCCTCGAATGGGGCGCCTACGACCACTGTCATACCGCTGATGGCAACGGAGTTGCCAAATGCTCCGCCAGTTTCTGGGTTAGGGCTCGTGAGAGTAGCGATTGGGGAGCCGCCTGTGGTAGTGAAGATGTAGGCGTGGCCTGCTTGCGATGTCTCACCTGGGGCACCCACGACCACAAGACTACTGGTCAGGGTGACTGACCAGCCAAATAGTCCAGCTGTTTGCGGGGTGGGACTCGAAAGCGTGGTGGTTGGGGGGCCACCTGTGGTAGCGAAGATGTAGGCGTGGCCTGCCTGCGTCTGCCCACTCGCAGTTTCGCCTGGGGCACCCACGAGTATGGTCGTGCCACTGACGGCGACTGACCAGCCAAATGCTCCGCCAGTTTCTGCGGTGGGGCTCATGAGAGTAGCTATTGGGTTGCCCGTAGCAGTGAAGACGTAGGCGTTGCCCGCAGCTGATTGCCCGTTCGCGGTCTCGAATGGGGCACCCACGACCACATTGGTGCCACTGACGGCGACTGACCAGCCAAATGCTCCGCCGGATATTGAGTTAGGGCTCGTGAGAGTAGCGATTGGGGAGCCGCCTGTGGTAGCGAAGATGTAGGCGTGGCCTGCTTGCGATGTCTCACCTGGGGCACCAACTACCACGGTCACACCATCCAAGCCGACTGAGAAGCCAAATTCTCCGCCAGATTGCGGGGTGGGACTCGTGAGCATAGCGATGAAGGTGCCCGAGGTAGCGAAGATGTAGGTGTGGCCTGCCCCGAACGTCGTACCGACACGCTCGTCTGGCGCACCAACCACCACGGTGGTGCTACTGACAGCGACTGATGAGCCAAAATGTCCGCCGCCTATCGGGTTAGGGCTGATCAGTGTGATGACCGACCCCGTTGTGGCATCGAAGATGTAGGCGCGACCTGCCCCCGCCCCCGCCTCCACAACTCCTTCGCCTGGGGCACCCACGACCACGATGGTGCTGCTGACGGCGACTGAGTTGCCAAAGTGTCCGTTGGTCTGCGCGTTGGGACTAGTGAGAGTCCTGACGACCGTGAACCCAATGGCTGAAGATGAGACGCAGGAACCTCCTTGCCGAATGGAGATCTGAAAGAAGTCTCTGTTAACTCCCGGCTCTCCGTTATCCTCGATGAGGACCTGGTAACAGTATCCCGAGACGTGGTTGACCTGCGCGTCGCCGCCGAATACCCTTGAGTTGGAGGTCGTGCCGCAGGTATAGAAGAGGACGTCGAGTGAATGAACATTACTGAACTGGCTACTTGCGTGATCGTGGTACTCTAGTTCTCCACTGGGAGTTGTTCCGCCAGGCTTGAAGCCAGCCACGAAGCCGAACGTTGACTTCGCCCCTGTGTTGGGTGGCGGAGAGGGGATCCAACCTCCACCAGTCGTGAAGTCCGTGCATGTGCCCGACACAGAGAGGCCATTCATGGGTTGGAAGCCGCTGGTGCCAGCCGCGGGCTGAGAGAGGCCGAGGCCCGTTGTGGTCGAGCATGAGATGGAAGCGTAAGCGTTGTCGACTAGCACCTGAACTCCGGTTACTGTTGAGAGGTCGAGTGCGTTGATCGTGATGCCCGTGGAGGTGGGCGTCTGCTCGTTTATGACTAGTCTCGCCACCCCCAAGACGTCGACTACCTGGTTTGGTGCTCCCGTGACGGTGACGGGCACTCCGGCCACCTGCAGGTTGGCGATGCTTGTGTCTCCAGAAACCCCGCTGCAGGTTGCGAAGGCCCTGGACATCGCGAAGTCAGCGGTCACGTTATAGGCCGTGCCCGGGAGGAGGACGAGGCTGCCGACCGCGGCTTCGCTCTCCGCCTGCTGCCCGGACCCCATAGCGACGGACACCAACAACTCTGCGTCTGCAAGGTCTGTCTGCACCTCAGTCATGGGGGCGTTGACCCAGCCTCCCGTGGGGTCGAGTGGGCCGGTCGCCCCGAAGGCGAGAGAGGTCAGAGGCGTGTTAATCGAGAGGGTTGTCGCGCTGCCAGCGAAGATTGTCGTGGTTCCCAGGTTGAGGAGGTGAGATGATGAATGAGTGAGGTAGGCCGCCGCCGTTGCCGCGCTGGCACCGTTCGCCAGAATGAGGACCGCTACGATCGCTGGAGCTGCCAGGGCGAGTCGACTGTATTTCGTATCGTGCATCTTCTCGTTAGCGAAACTGGAATTTCTCAACGAAAAATTTTCGACCTCATTTCGTCGTTTTTGCGCAACAATGCAACTGGCACGAAGACCGTTATGGAGAGTGGGAATGCAAGAGAGATCTTTGTATGCGTCTTCGGGACCGATGCCATCTTCTCTTTCAAGAACTATTCTTCTGTCCAATTATCAGTAATGCTAAGTCGATAAAAAGGGCTGGAAGCTTTTCTCTATTGAAATGTTCTATGGCTATACCTCATCATGATGGGTGGAAGCGTGGAGGAACTTGGAAGCGGCCAAGTCACCGTTTGGCGTCTTCGTCCGACCCATAGACAGGGCTTAGAGTGTCTCGCTGATGGTTGCCCTGTAGTTGGCCCTGGCCCTCCCCTTCCGGTCTGCGTTAGTCAACAGCTTGATGACTCATCTGCTTGTTGCTGATGCTCTCCGCGCACTCGCCATCTGGCTTTTAGATAGGATTTCGGCTTGTTTCTCAGGGGGCGTGTAAAGAAGGGTTTTCACGCAGAAGAATGTGTGCAATGTGCTCTCTGAGGAGAAACTACTCCGACAGGGGCGATCGGGCGGATCAAACAAGGAGGAAGGAGACCCGAAAGGGAGGGACGGATGCTCTACTATTGCTGGATTTCTATGTTGCCGCCACCCAGAGTGTTCTCATTGGTGTACGACGCAGTGGAGCCCGCAGTACTGAAGCTGTAGGCGTTCCCTGCCTGCGTCAGCCCGCTCGAAGTCTCGCCCGGGGCACCCACGATAACACCGCTAGAGCTGATGGCGACCGAGAAGCCGAATTCCCCGCCGGATTGCGCGTTTGGACTCGTGAGGGTAGCGATTAAGGAACCCGATGTGGCATTGTAGATGTAAGCGTTTCCTGCTTGCGTATGCCCGCTCGAAGTCTCGCCCGGGGCACCTACCACCACTGTCGTGCCGCTGATGGCGACCGAGAAGCCGAATTCCCCGCCGGATTGCGCGTTTGGACTCGTGAGGGTAGCGATTAGGGAGCCCGTCGTGGCATTGAACACGTAGGCGTGGCCTGCCCCAAACTGCCCACTCGCAGTCTCGCCCGGGGCACCTACAACCACCCTGGTACCGCTGATATCGGCCGAGAAGCCAAAATGTCCGCCGGACTGAGGGAAGGGGCTCGTGAAGGTAGCGGATGGAGAACCCGTAGTAGCGCCGAGGACGTATGTATGGCCTGCCCCGGATTGCTCAACTATGGTCTCCTGGGGGGCGCCGACGACCGCAAAGCTACCAGTCACGGTAACGGACTGGCCAAAATGTCCGAAGGCTCGCGGATTGGTACTGGTGAGGGTAGTTACCGTGGACCCGGTAGGAGGTGAGCCGCAGGGAGTTCCTGGAGGCCAAAGGAAGATCTGAAAGAAGTCACTCCCCGCTCCTGGTTCTCCTTTGTCCTGGATGAAGGCCTCGTAACAGAATCCCGAGTTGTGGTCGAACTCCGCATCACCTCCAAATACTCTAGAGTTGGCCTTCGGGCCGCAGCCGTAGTAGAGCACGTCGAGCGAGTGGATATCGAACCGGCCGCTGGTGTGGTCGTGGTACTCCAGTTCTCCCGTGGGAGTGGTTCCGCCGGACTGGTAGCCGGCAACGAGGCCGAAGGTCGACTTGGTTCCAGTGGAGGGTGGCGGAAACGGGATCCACCCTCCTCCAGTCGTGAAGTCCGTACATACGCCCGACACAGGGACGCCATCCATTGGCTGCAAGTGGTTGCCGCCGACCGCAGGCTGAGAGAGGCCGAGGCCGGTTGAGGCCGTGCAGGAGATGGAGCTGTAAGCGCTGTCCACCAGGACCTGAACTCCGGTGACGGTTGAGAGGTCGAGGGCGTTGACGGTGATGCCAGTGGAGGTGGGCGTCTGCTCGTTTATGACTAGTCTCGCGACCCCTAGGACGTCGACGACCTGGTTTGGTGCACTGGTCACGTAGATCGACTGTCCAGCCACCCGCAGGTTTGCTATGGCCGTGTCTCCCCAGACAGCGCTGCAGGTCGCGAAGGCCCTGGACATCGCGAAGTCTGCCGTAACCTGATAGGTCGTGCCGGGGAGGAGGACGAAGCTGCCGACCGCTGCTTCACTCTCCGCCTGCTGGCCAGACCCCATCGTGACAGACGTCAGCAACTCCGCTCTGGCATAGTCGGTCTGCACCTCTGTCATGGGAGCGTTGACCCAGCCTCCACTCGGGTCGAGTGTGCCAGTAGCTCCGAAGGTGAGAGAGGTCAGGGGTGTGCTGATAGAGAGGGTCGAGGCGCTCCCCGCGAAAGTCGTCAAGGTTCCCGAGTCGAGGAGGTGAGATGAGTGATTCGGGTAGGCCACTGCCGTGACCGCGCTGGCTCCGTTAGCCAGCATGAGAAGCGCTAGTAGTGCTGGAACTGCTAGTAGCGCGAGTCGATTGTGTTTCTTTTCGTTCATCTTTTCGTCAGCGAAACTCGGATTTCTCATAGAGCGTAATAGCTCTCTTTGTTGTTTTGCACTATAAACGTCGAATGAAGAAAACTTCTAAAAGGTGAATACAGTAGATTGTTTAAGAACAATTTGTGAGACCTAACCTAACCGGGCAGTTCCTGGCTCACCGCCACCAGCTGCGATGCACGACAGGTCTCGGAAAAGGAAAAAGGCAACGAGGAGAATGTTGCTACGTCAAAGATTCTTCTCAACCTCTAATGCGAGAGATTCATGTCGCATCATTTCTGAAGCGAACAATAGGGGAAGAGGGCGACTCAACGTGAGAGTCTCCCCGACTTCACGACCACGGAGATCCAAAGTCTCTATCCTGCTCCGTTCGCCATGCTCGTCGAACTGGATGTAGTGCTTGAAGTAGACGACTCCATGTTGGGGCAACTGTGACTTGCCGCGGAACCGCTCGAACTGGATTGAGAGGTTGTCGTTGGGCGCGATGGCACTGGCTGCAAAGACGGCAAAGGCCGTGAGTATCAGGAGAATTCGTTTGTTCATGTGCATTTTTTTTCTCGCCTCCTGAAATCGAGATTGCGAAGAAGGCTAATACGCGATTTCCGAGAATTGTCCCTAATCGTTAACGGATTGTTAGCGACTCCTTGCAGGATTGTGGCCCGCTGTGAAGAGGCACGAAGCCATATCCTCCTTTGCACGGATTACCGATGGCAGGGTGAATCGCGTCCCAGGGGGCCCGGGAGCTGGCGGCAACATAGAGATACACAACTCACCACGACTCGAGCACTCGACCTTATGTTCCGGTCGCCGACGACGAAACCGACTCCAGAATCTTCTTCAGTAGGAATTCACCAAAAGGCTGATTAGGCGTAAACCCCAATAAGGTCTTCTGATGCTTAGAGCTTTCGATTTGCAGATATCAATCCAAGCGACTGCTCCCTCTTCGTATGGACATCCACTGCTCACGTGAGTTGGTCCGCGAGCCTCGATGGCATCTTCACTAGCTGTGACGCAACTTTCTGGGCGAACTAGTGGCAAAGCTGTCGGCGTCGTGCTCTTACTGACGTTGGCGCTCGCTTATCTTCCCTCGCCCGCGCTCTCCTCGTGGTCCGTACTCCATGATAGCAACGAGGCAACGTCCGCGAGAATGGCAGGCGCCACTACCACCACCTTCGACCCTTCGAAGCCGATCACGTTCGCCTGGCTCTTTGGTTACCTCGGCAAGCATTTCATTCCAACGAATCAACTGAATCTCACCCAAGAGGATCTCATCGAGACGGCATCAACTCTATCCACCCAGCTTGCTGGCCATAGCAATCTAGCGCTCGTAACTGCGGTGGCTGAACCTGGTCCCATACCGTCGAGCCTTTATCCTGCGGTGACTAGCTACGTGGCCAGCCTACACCAGTATGCCCCGCTCGTCATAGGAAGGCTAGACCTCAACCGCTACAACGTCACCTCCTCACCCACCGTGTATGATGAATTGGCGAAGTACGTGACTACATTCAATCTTGATGGGGTGCTCTTCGATCACGCCATCATCTACTACTCTTCAGTTGGACAAGGGGCTTTCAACGATATGATGGAAAAGATGCACGATCTGTATCCCAATGTGTACTTCATACTTAACGATGCACGAGCTGCACCCCTCCTTCCCACGGCCGGAACCACGTGGGCAAACCAGACCTACATCTCCCCTTCCGTGTCGCTGAACTCTTACGACGCGGTCAACTACGACGCCATCGTCAACCTAAATCAGGTATGGAACGGGAGGGTGCTTCTTCATCTAGACGCTTACGCTAAAGTACCTGGTGAGCCCATGGGAGTATTCGCCGACCAAAGTAACGAGACCGAGATCAGCGCAGTCCAAGATCTTGTGAATAATGGAACCATCTACAACTACCGATTTCTCTATCCTATTGTGGGAGGATGGACGTTCGTGAACTCGACATACGGAGGCACGCTGTACAATAGTTTGAGCAAGGGGAATTACGCAAGAGGCACTTTCCCGAGCTTCATGCAAACTATGCAAGGCACGTCAAAACTCACGGTAACCAGCGAGACCACCACCGGAACCGTCATAACAGGATTCTGGACAGAACTCCATGATCAGACTGGCACGGTACTCGCATCGGGATACACGCCCTTCACCTACCCTCTAAACAATGGGCAGACTTACATTGTGGAGGTTGATGGCTACGGGTCGTGCGCCTTTGACCGCTGGCTTGACACGGGTAACACGAACAATCAGAGAAATGTATCTGTGACGAGCGACACTTCGTTGACGGCGGTCCTGAATTGTAGCACTTAGCACACTCCACCGTCACAACCGTATCGCCGAAGGCGAGCTGTAACGACGGGAAGTTCTCTCATCCTCACGGCGACTGTAACTGAACGGGTGTACCATCATCTCCTCCTGACACTGTATCATGGAGTGATGGAGGCGGAGGAGGATCGTGCCGCTCGAGGCACATTTTGGGTCTCCTTGCGACAGGGATGTCGTGGATGACTGTGACGATGGGGCGTGCAACTCTCTCTATCCTCTGTTCCGAAAGTTAGTCTTCTTCCTCGCTGCTTTCTGTTCCATTGCATCGGGGAGCCCTGTAACTGTTTCTCGCTCTGCAGGGGACTTACCGGGAATGCCGCCCCAAACGTAAAGAGTACGACTGTGACGTGTATCCCGAGCTCAACTAGATCGACCATGTAACTTGGCCTTCTGGCTCCCAGCAAATCGTCCGTAAAGAACGATCTAATAGTGCGTTCGGGTCCCGTTCCTCATCGCGCTCTTTCCTATGCAGAATTACTATAGTAATTGGGAAGTCGGTGTTCACGGTTACTATATGGATCGTGCTGCGCAGCACGGTTACTATAGTCTTCGTCCTGTCATCTGCATGTTGTTGGAACAGTATACTGACTGAGAAATCGGTGTTGACAGTTAGTATACTGAATGACCTGCTTGCGACAGTTAGTATACTGATTTGAGGCCCTGACCGTTCCGACCATACTCGCCTTAGAGAACGTTTGAAGTTGGCGTCGGTCTTCAGACTCATCTACAACCGCATGAGAGTTAACGAAGACTTGAAGGGCTACTTTACATGAAGATTCCAACCATCAGGCGTGACGTTCGATTTTGAAACCCAGTGGAGGACCCTGCCGCTTGAGCTCGCCGCCCGGAGCTCACTTGTGGGGCCAGGCATCTTCATAAGCTCCCTTGAGACTTCTCCTGGTTGGGGGCAAAATGAAGCAGTACGATTTGATCGTGATCGGTAGCGGTTCCGCGATGAACATTGTAGAACCGATGATCCAGGAGAATCCCAAGATCAAGGTCGCGGTAATCGACAAGGATGAACCGGGCGGAATATGTCTGACGAGAGGCTGCATACCATCAAAGATCCTGCTCTATCCCGCGGAGCTTGTCCGAACACTCGAGAA
>VBPQ01000170.1 GCA_005877185.1 Nitrososphaerota archaeon | reverse complement strand
CACAAACCCGTCCCTGAAGAACTGCCCAAACCCGTTGATCGTCATCGCGAGCGTCGCCGCCCCGGGCTTCCTTACGAGGTAGGCCGCGAGCACCGCACCGTACTCTTCCCAGGCAATCAGCAAATCGCTGTTCAGGGGCCCCCCGGTGTAGTCGAAGACGTTGAAGGAGCCGCTTATGTTCGCGAAGAACGCCACGAGAAAGTGCTCCACCCTGTCGTCGATCAGCGGTGTAAGCACTCCAATGGCGACGAGGATGATCAGCTCGTCCCTCGTAAACCTCGGCAGCTTTACCAAACACGCTGGATGCATCTCGCCCGCTAATAAAACTGGGCCAAGTTCGAGTGAAACAGAGAGTACAAGAACGCGTGGCTTGTCCTGGCCAGAATGAAGCAAGACGAGACGCTCGAACCAGACGAGAAAAGGAAACTGCTCGCGAAGTCATGGATTCCTTGGCTCGTCACACGACCAATGAGGCGGAAGCAAGGTAGGGATGAAAGCCTTCGCCTTCCCTTGCGCCAGCACGGAGGCGAAGAGCGCCGTGGTGTGGGCCCAGGACTACCGGCTAGGAAATCGGAACCCCATCCCGACGAAAAACGAATCTCTAGCGAACACCCAGTGTCTACCGGGTGACTACACGGTTGTGGGTTCGACCGACGCTAGACGCGCCTGACTTGAGCAGGTAGGCCTTCAGGGCGCGGTCGGTCGCCGTGTCCAATGCGGTGTGTGCGATCACGCCGCTGCCTGGATAGCACCCGCCCGTTGGGCGGTAGGTAGTGGTGGTGGAGGTTACTCCTCGACTACTTGTGATTCTGCCCGATGAATCTCTGGTCCTGTGCTCTCGTGAGGCGCTACGACTGTGAATTTCGAGGAGACGACCTCCTCGAAGAGACTCTTGGTCAGCCCAAATGTCTCGAAGTAGTCCGTGAGCCTCGACTCCAAGAGTCGATACTCGTCGCTGTCCAGTTCCCTGTAGTCTGACGAGGGAGGCTTGACGTACTTGCCGGAGAAAATCTTCTCGATCTTTGAGAATGCTATTGAGGGAAGGCTCCGCTTCAACGCGAAGTAATCCAACGTCTCCTGACTGATGACGGACCTGTACTCCTCCGCCCCGAGCATCCCATCAAGGTGTAGCGAGTACAGGTAGTTCAGGACGTCCTCTCTAGGGGGCGTTAGCCCCACCTCGTCGGCTCTGACCGTGGATCGAATGAAGATCTTTCCGCCCACCATCCCGGTACCCGCGAACCTTCCCGCAAGCGAGTCCTGGCGGTTTCTTTTCCTGTTCAACCCCAGAATGGCTATGATGCCGCCAGCCATGTACTCTCCCAGGTAATCGTCAGCTCTTCCACCGACGATCATGCATGGTTTCCTCTCCCTGTACTCGCGCATCTGTATCCCAGCCCTGTTTCCGACGCTACCCCTCACGAAGATGTCGCCGCCCTGAAGGGCCTGCCCTATCACGTCCCTTGCATCGCCGTGCACGATGACTCTCCCCGCATGCATTGCGTCACCGACATCATCGGCTGCGTTCCCGTGCACGATGAATTGCAGACCGCTGTTGAAGTTTGCGAGGCAGTTCCCCGGGTACCCGTAAAGTATGATTCTTGCGCCGAGGAACTCGGGCTTCTGGAGGTTTACACCGATGTATCTCTGACCCTGCACGTTGATGACCTTCACCTCTCTTCTCCCCTCGACCATCACTTGAAGGATCGACTCGTTCAGTGCCGCATAGGATAGGCCCTTCGTGTCGATGACGTCGTGCGCGAAGAATGGTCGACTCTGCGGGAATCGGTCGAGGTCACGCCTGACGGAATATCCCACGAAGAGCTCTCTGTCTCTCCGACCCGGCTCTATTATGCCTCTCTTGAGCGAAGCCAGGAAGAAACTTCCGGGCTCGATTGTCCAGACTCTTGCCTCCGGAGAAAGAGTCCTAATCTGACCTTCTTCGCTCGCCACAAAGTATCTTCCATCGTCCTCCCCAACCACTATCGGCCGGAATTTTGACCTGTCAGTCAGCCCCAACAGGTAGGTGTCCTGACCGTCGCAGTAGCCGGCCACGATCGTGAAAGGACCATCGAGTTGCGCTCCTCTTAGCTGGATGATCAGCTCCCTGATTCTTGCGCCGTGGATGGCCCCATCCAAGCGACGCTCGTACGGATTGGATAGAAGCATGGCGACCTCGCGCACGCTCAATCGTCTTACCCTGACCAGATGGTCAAGCAGCTGCGCGACAACCTCGCTGTCAGTTCCGACGTGATTTGTAATGCCGACGGACTTCAGGAACTCCATGTTGGCCCCGTAGGAGCTGATGTCTCCGTTGTGAACAATCGCAAACTCAACGGAAGAGAACGGATGGGACCAGATGGGGTACCTTCCGGGAGAGTTCGTGGGCTGTCTGGTGTGGGCGAGCCATGCATCGGCGAAGACCCTGTCTTCGACCAGATTGCACCTCTTGGCGACCTCGCGTGGATAGCCTACATCCTTGTACACGTTCACGTATCTACCGGAAGAGTAGACTCTCGCGCGAATCCCCTCCTTGCTCATGAGCACGTTCAGCGTGTTTGTTGCCTCGAAGAGGAGCTCGTCGGGCGAATCTACGAGAACCTCATAGACGGTGAAAACCCCCTTCGCCGTGGAGTCGGAGTCGGGGAGACTTTCCGACAGCATCCTCAACCCCCTCTTCGAATACTCCGAGAGGTGATCTGAAGGCTCTCCTTGCCGTCGACGAAGACCTTTATCCTTGCGGGCGGTCTCGGTTCTTGGTTCGTGAAGGCGGCGAAACCGGCACCCAGGTTGCTTCCCCTGTACCTAACGCACTCGATGGCCTTGAGCGCAACAGAATTGCCTATCCTCTCCGCGCCCTCCTTCCTGAGTACGCCGAAGACTCCGCATCCGTCCTTGACCACAGGCGTGAATTCTTCCATCTAGCCAAGACCCGCTGGCTTGATTCTCAGCCTTCTTCTCACCGCTGGCTCCATGTCAACCGCTCTCAGGAGTTCCCTATTACCCACCAGAGTCGTGAACAGGCTACTTACCCCGGCCGCTCCGGCCAGAAGCTTGATCTCTCGCCCTGTCGCAAGTATCAGGTTCTCGAGACGATCTTTTACCTGCTCTTCATCGAGCAACGAAGCATCCTCCTCCTCCTCATATCCTACGGCCAGCCTCGCTGCGGTACTGATCCCCACGGCGTCGGCGCCGAGCGCACAGAGCTTGAATACGTCACTCGAGAGCCTGACCCTCTCACCCGTCGCTATGACATCGAAGCTCGTTCGAAGTGGCAAACCTTCTCTCAAGACTTTCCTGAGCGCCGCGTCGACCTCGGAAGTCGCAACCTCCAATTCCAGCCGCTCGTTGCAATCTGGACCTTCATCCAGGATGACCCCATCAAGCTCGAGCAGAGCGGCGTCGACCGCGCTCCTGGGGCTACTTTCAGAGCACTCTAGCCTGAGATATAGCGGTCTCTTCCCAGCGTGGTAGTATGCTTTCTCCTTCCAGTCATCTCCGGTGATGACGTAACCCCCAGCGAGTCCGTCAAAGCTACCGGGAACGAAGATTCTCCTGGCATACTTCTCCAATTCCTTGGGAGGCGTCCCTTCATGGTACAGTATCGTTCCCATGCTGCTGGCTGTCCTCGCCAGCGCCCTGCTCAGCTTCGGAGGCAACTCCTCTCTGAAGGGACCGAGAATCACCGGAGAGGAGAGCCTGATCTTCCCCCGTGCGAGGTAGCAGGCGGTCTCTATCTCTTCCCTGTATGGGTCTATGCTCGGCCTGGTGACCTGAGCCCCGTCAGACACGATCCAGTCGGCTATCCTTCTAGGAGCCTCGACGAAGGGAGGTCCAACGCTCCCCATGCTCGAGATGACCGCCTCCCGAGGCGCCCTGCCCGCCGCGCCGGCCATCTCCTGCAGTCGTTGCTTCAACTGGTCCGTCCAGAAACCTGACTCAGCGTCAAAGAGTGGTGTCGGAGATCCTCGCGAGTTTCCCACCTTCACTCCGAGGATTTCCGCAGTTTCTTCATTTAGATTGAAGCCCAGAAGCAGGTCTCTCCTCCCGACGAGGTCCTTTGACGTCTTCAGGTCGAGTCTATCGAGTATCAGCCTGAACTCCTCCGTCCATCCCCTGATCAGGTTGACCATCCACCCGGCGGCCTTCTCGAGGGAGAGTAGTCTGCTCGGGTCTCTCTCGGTCTTATTGGTCAGCAGGGCGGGGCAGAATCCTAGGTGACATTTGTGAACCATCAGACAGCCCATGCAGATTAGGCAGGCCGTACCTATGCTGACACAGTCGGCGCCTAGAGCCATGAGCTTCGCTGCGTCCTCCGCGTTGCTCACCCGCCCTGCGGCAATCACAGAGAATCCCTCCCTGAGATTCTCTACCCTCAGTGCCCTGTCGACGGCAGCAACAGCAATCTCAATCGGCAGTCCGACGTTGTCCTTCACGACGGAGGGTGCCGCACCCGTGCCTGCACCCGAGGCGTCGAGTATTATGCCGTCTCCGCCCATCCTTGCAACTCCCGAAGCGATGTACGAAACGTAGTTCGTAACACCGATCTTTACGAAGACAGGCTTCCCCGTCGCTTCTTTGAGCGCCCATATCCTCTGGCCAAGGTCTTCAATGGAGTAGATGTCGTGGTGGGGAGCTGGAGATATGGCGTCCCTCCCGACGGGTATTCTCCTAGTGAAAGAGATGGGCTCCGTCACCTTCGTTCCCGGGAGGTGGCCGCCCATGCCGGGTTTTGCCCCTTGGCCTATCTTGATCACTATCGCCATCCCGGTGTTGAGGACCTTCAGGTCCACCCCGAACCTTGCGGAGGCCCACTGGACAGTTATTCGCTTGCACCTCGCAACGTCCGGGTGGAGACCGCCCTCGCCCGTCCCCGCGATGACTCCGGTGACGTCGGCTGCCCTTGCGATCGCTACGTTTGCTACCCCGCTCAGTGCTCCGTAGGACATGTCCCCGAGGTAAAGTGGAGAGGTGAGCGAGATCCTTCCGTAGGCGAGATCGACCGCGCTGTTCGCGTTGGAATAGGCGTAACCCGAAAGGTCGCCACCCTTCCCATCGTACCCCACTCCCGTGAACCTGACCCTGTCCAGGGGTCTTCGTGTGAGCTCTTCGAGAGGTGTCCAGAGCCTTACAGCCGATCCCGTCTCTGCAAGCCGACGCAGATGCTGGATCTTCGGAACACTCCAGAACTCGCTTTGCCTGCTTGTGGGAATTCTCGAGAATTCCGATATTACGCTGCTGGCCACACTTGTACGACATTCGACGAATACCTCTATAAATTATTTAGTGCCACATATATTCCCATCAGGCATCAGGGTCTTGACCTGGTTGAGCGGGGGGGTGGCAGCGGTAATGGATTTCGGTCATGCTTGCGCGTCCGTTTCTGTTCCCAGCCTTCTATCGTAAGGGGTGCACCTCTTGTTACCCGACCTTTCTGAAATAAGGAAGAAGCGAATGAAACTCGGCATCAACCAGAGGGAGCTCGGGATGCACGTAGGAGTGAACCAATCAACCATTACGAAGATAGAGAACGGGAAGATTAGACCGTCATACGAATTGGTCTATAGTATTTTTCGGTTCCTCGAATCATTCGAGGATTCGAGCATCGGCCTCATCGGAGACATCCAAGTGACTCCTGTCATCTTCGTAGACAAAAGTGAGAAACTTCGAAGGGCCATTTCTATGATGCAGAATCGTGGATTCAAGCAGCTGCCGGTCAAGGACGGTGAGCTGGTAGTCGGAGGCATCTCCGAAAGGAGTGTCTCAAGGCAGATCGTCAAGGTAAAGGATCCGACCCAACTGCTCAATAAGCCCGTCTCGGAATTCATGGAGGACCCATTCCCGATGGTTCCGGAATCCACGCCTATATCATGGGTGACGTCACTCTTGCAGCATTCTCAGGCTGTTTTAACGACGAGAAAGGGAAGGGTCTTCGGCATAGTAACCAATGCTGACCTCATAAAAGTAATCTCGACGAGATAGCTCCGGGAAGTATCGAGCGAGCTCAACTCCTGTGCCCCAAAGTTCGTTCGCCTCCGCAGCAGGCGCAATCGGGGGGTCCTTAGAAGACAAGGGGCTCTAGGAGGGCTTGCGGCCCACGAACACGTTGTCTCTGGGCTCGTTCTGCTTCCTGTCCCTCGCGAACTTCCAATCGACGTACATCCCTATCCTGTCGAAACCGACTTCGCGCATCGCCTTTCGGAAGTCCTGTAGGTCGAAGAGACCTAGTCTATGGACGTCGTTCCTCAGCATTATTACCTTTGGGCCGTCCTTGATCAGGTAGCTGAAGGTAATCTCGCCGATTTTCCCCCTCCGCCTCGAAAAGCTGAGCCTTGCACCCATAGTCTCCCCGTCGTCGAATATGTCCTCACCCCTGTGGCCGTCGATGAAACCCTTCTTCGTGAAGTGTGTGTCGAAAACCGTGACCCCGCCCTTCCTGGTATGGTCGAATAATCCCTGCAGGGTCCTCTTCAGGTCTGACATGGTCAGATTGTAGGAGATCGCACTGAAGAGGCAGATGGCGGCGTCGTAAGTCCCTTCGACGACCCGGCCAAGATTTTTCATCTCCCCCCGGACGAAGGTGGCGCGACCGCCGACTTTTCTCCTCGCGATCGCTAGCATGTCATCGCTCACGTCCACGCCCGTGACCCGGTACCCCGTGGCGGCTAGGAGCTTCGTGTGATTGCCCGTTCCGCATGCGACTTCCAAGATGTGTTTTCCCCTGACCCCGTATCTGTGCAACACTTTGAGCAGGAAGTCGACCTCCTGCGCGTAATCCTTCCACCAGTAAATCCTGTCGTAGTAAGACGCCAGCTCAGAGTAGAGAGCAAGCTTGGGCATGACAAGAAAAAGGTCCGATTCAGAATGTATTAAAACGCGACAGGTTCGAGGACACCTCACAATGACGCGCTTGGCTGCGCCTCCGCCCCATGCGCGCTCGACCAGGGATGGGGATGAAACTCGATTGAAGGGTTCTGGTATATCGATGAACTGGATTCCGGGATTGCCGAGCCGCAATCTTTAAGCAAGACTGTAAGCAGAAATGGGCGAGTGTCGGGAGAACACGAGCAGTTCCTGTACCTGACCACAACAAGATAGAAAACAGGCAAGCCGCACAAGATTGAGATTTGGTTCGTGGCTCGTGACGGAAATTACTACCTGGTGTCAGAAGGGGGAGATCGTTCTCATTGGATCCAGAACCTCAAGAGCGACCCGAAGATCTCGTTTAGCGTTGGCAAGGATACTTACCGAGGTAGGGGACGCGTAATAGATTGAAATAAGGAGCCTGGGTTGGCAGCAAGAATCACCGCCCTCATGAACGCGAAGTACAAATGGAGCGATGGTCTTATCGTAGAGCTGGCACCAGGTCAGTCATGAGGGCGGGGTCGATCCCCAGGGGCGGCCCTGCGGTTCTGCCAAGGTCGTTCATCGCACTTCACGGATTGCACGCATAGAGCCATAAGTAGGCCTTCCGCGAAGGTACGCGCGGTATGGTGAGGAGGAGAAGGTCCAAGAAGGAGAGGGTTGTGAGTAAGGAGAAGGCTAAGAGAGCTAGAAGGGTCTGGTCGTATCGCGACCTGTATGAAGATTGGCTCCAAAAACAGGCTGTAAAAAGTAGAGAAACCACTCCCGAGGTAAAAATTCCGACAGACACCTTTGAGGGATGGATTCAAGAACGAATCAAGAAAAGAATATCACAGGATTAATCGGAGCCGACCGAAAGAATAGCCAATTAGCTCAAGTACATTTCTCGAAGCATCGTGGGGTGGAATAGGAGAACGCCCTGTCTGCCGCTAAAGCTCAGCGCGTGCCACTTCCAAGTTCGCGAGTTCGGCACGACCACCCCCGATTATCCTTATAATCGCGAACCGGCCTGAC
>VBPQ01000169.1 GCA_005877185.1 Nitrososphaerota archaeon | reverse complement strand
TCGAGGAGCACAAGAGAGTCCTCCGTCCCCTCTTGCCAATTCACGGAGGCACTGAAATCAAGACAGTCGGGGACGCGTTCCTAGCGGAGTTAAGGAGGGCACGCGAGTCTGTGCGAGCCTACACGCTGCTATTCATGTACGCGGCGCTCTGCGACCTGGACGAGGCGTCCGGGAACCTCATGCGTGCGGCTGAAATCCACTCCTTGCCGGCACACATCAAACACACACCAGTCTTTTCCAAGTTGAGGAAAGACCCACGCTTTCAGGAATTCTGCAGGATGGTTGGCCTTTCACCCTAGGAGAACTCGGGGATAGTCTTGGACGCAGAAAGACTGCTCATCCCGCTCTACGGATTGGGGGTTGCGGGGGCCTTCTTGCAGATTGCTGGGGCGAACTGGGATGTCAGCTCTCACGTTCTTGGCATAGTCGACACCTTCTTCACCCCACCGCACCTTGTTCTCTACCTCGGGATCCTCCTCGTCCTGATTGCTGGATTCCTTGGTGTCTGGTTCGAGACGCGGACGGACGCCAAGTTGAGACACTTCTTCACCGGCTTCAGGGTGGCCTC